>JAHUUI010000005.1 GCA_019218315.1 Cardiobacteriaceae bacterium TAE3-ERU3
TTTGTGTGTTTTTCATGAATTCTTCCTGAGTATAAAAGCAGCTCCAACAATACTACATGATATGTTGATATACAACATATTGAGGTGTTCATTTAAAAAGTTCAATAAGCGACTCTACATGTTTTACTGAGAGAGTCTTTCAATGAGTGCCAATGATCTGAACCAGAGGATTGGACAGCGCATAGCCGTGCAGCGTTTAAAAGTAGGTATGACGCAAGAGGACGTTAGCAAAGCTCTAGGGATGAATAATGAATCTATCTCACGCTTAGAGCGAGGTGCGGTTGCAGCATCAGTTCCGCGCCTGATGGAATTGGCCGAATTGTTTGGTTGTAAAACCGGGGATTTTTTCCTGGACCAAAGTACGCTTCTGCAAGATCAGGCGGCAGAGATTCAAGAGCTATTAAATCGTGTTAGCCCCAATGCAAGACGGCATCTCGTTGAACAGTTGCGGCACTCAGTTGAATGGATCGAAAAGTATGAGTCACAACTACGTAAGTAGATCGAGAGAAACAATGACTACAAGATTCGAAGTCTATAATCTCATACATTGAATCGATAGCTCCATGGATAGCTAATATAATACTTACTCCTCTTGCCGACTGTAGAGGAGCTCGTAGATGAAAATGCAAAGTTTTGATTCCGTTTTTGATGCTATAAGTAATACACCAGATGAAGCAGCCGATCTAAAAAAACGAGCAGAGCTTATGCTGGATATTAAAACTATTATCAACCAATATCACTGGACACAAGCACAAGCTGCTAGACATGGTAGTACCACGCAATCACAGATACGCGACCTCCTTCATGGAAAAATCTATCTGTTCTCGTTGGAAACATTGAATAATATCCATAAACGATTTATCTACTATATCGACAAATCCTAATCTGTTCAGGTTTAGACTTAATCTTCCATATATGAATTAAGCAGCTCCTCCAGTGCACTACCATCAACCCTTATCAAATTAGGCACGTAATTGCTGTATACCGTAAACAGCATTTTTGTGGATACATGCCCCATCTGCTTGGCAATCCACTCCGGGTTTTCCCCGGAAGCCAGCCATAGTGTTGCGGCAGTATGGCGTGTTTGATAGGCACGACGGCGTTCCAAGCCGGCTCTTTCAAGCAATGGATACCACACATTTCTATTGACGTTGTGATACTTCAGCGGGTTACCATGAGTATTGCAGAATACGAAGTCAGAACGGTTTTTGGTCACTTCCAATTGTCTTTTCATCGCATCATAAACAAAGCTGGACATCGTAATACTTCGATAAGATTGGTCATTTTTGGGCGGCGCCATTTCGCCTTTGACGATGGTTTCACGAATATGAATCAGCCCATTATCAAGATCGACATATTTCCGCTTCAAGCCATCAATCTCGGCTGTACGCATGCCGGTAAAAATCCGTACGATATAGTAGTCACGATAATATTCCGGTGCTGCATCCAGCAACAAAGCTATTTCATCGAGTGAAAAAGGATGAATATCTGAATTTTGCTGCTTTAGCCGCTTGATCTTTCTATATTGGAATGATGTGAAAATTCGGAGGAAATAGCCCCCGCCAAATAGACGGAGGCTGTTGTATTGGTTAAATTGAAAGGTTATCTGACGGTTAGTTCAGGGATCATCATCCAGAGTTCGGTGGTTAATTCCTCTATAACCACTTCGATACGATCCCAAGGCTTGTCCTTCAGTTTGTTGTGTATCCAGATCAGCAAGGCATCATTGTTCGTGTAATGATATGCAACCTTGAGATAGCTATTGAACCGTACCCAATGAGGGTATTCGATATTGTTCAGAATATTATTGCAAATACAGACCTCGGCGGTGGTATAGCCAAATAGTGGAGGTTCAAGATAATCCACTTCCTTCATGTTATGTCGTACCAGTCGTTGACGAAGTTCTTTTCTGTTTAACCATTCCTCCGGCAACATCCACATAAATGTCTTGCGCAGGTGCTCAGGGGTTAGTTGACGGTTTACCAGTTGATGGTCAGCCCAGATCATCAATGCTCTATGGTCATCGTAGTAAGAATCCACATCGAGATATGAGTGCAGTGTATGCAATGGTTCAATTTCGAATTCACGGATAATGTCATGGGCCATATCGATTGCTTGTTGAGACAAAATCAAAGGAACTTTGAGATTGTTTGATTGTGGGTTGGCGTAAATCATTTGTTCTCTCCAGAGAGTAATTCGGTTAAGTTGTCAGCAAGTAGTTGTTCAAAAGTGGTTGTTGCCGGTAAGACGTGTTTCATTTCGATGCCGGAGGGTTCAAGACCTAATTGCGCCTGAATCCATTTGCGATCTTTCCCCTCACTTTCCCATAACGCTACGGCTGTGCGGCGGGACTGGTAGCATTTGCAATGTGGCATACCTACAGACTCTAGTAGGGGTAACCAGATGTGCCGATAAACATAGATATGATTAAGAGGACGACCTTGGCTACTACAAAATACAAACTCGGATTTGTCCTTGGTCATATCTATTTGCCGCAGGAATGCCCCACGTGTTACTTGAGACATCACTATGTTCCGTTTACAAAAGCTGTCAGCTGGAACTGACTTGCCATTGGTATAAAGTTCACGAACCCTGATGATGTTCCGATCAAGGTCAATGTGCTCATGTTTCAGCCCATGAATTTCTGATGAGCGCATGCCAGTCATGAAGCGCACAACGTAGTAATCGCGAAAGTCCGGTCGTACTGCATTAATCAATTTGAGTACATCATTTGCTGAGAGTGGCTGTTCAACACTTTGGGTTTTTGCCGATGATCTACGCTGCTTGCGCTGTTGATTGCTGTAATTTTTCATACAAATAACTCCTCTAATTCAGATTTTTCTACAGTACTGTCTTCATGCCATGTACTCGTGTTTTGGGTTAGGTTCTTGGTTATCAGCGCTTCAAGTGCGCTACCATCTTTTCTAACAAGGTTGGGGACAAATCGACTGTAAACCGTAAAGAGCATGACGGTCGTTGCATGCCCCATCTGTCTTGCGATCCATTCAGGATTCTCCCCGGCTGCGAGCCATAAGGTAGCCGCTGTATGTCTCGTTTGATAAGGTCTGCGATAGTCCATTCTTAAAGATCGCAACAGTGGAGCCCAAACTCTCTTGTTCACATTGTGATAGTCAAGGGGAGAGCCATTTTCCGCACAAAAGACAAACTCCGACTTTCCTTCCGTTGCTTTCATCTGTCTAGTAAGAGCTGCATGGACCATATTCGACATGACAATGTCCCTTCGAGACCCTTTGGTTTTGGTTCGCCCCATCTTGCCACGAACTTTAGATTCACGAATCATGATGAGACGTTTATCCAGATCAACGTACTTCCTTTTGAGACCGTCAATTTCACCCGTACGCATACCTGTAAAAAAACGTACGATGAAGTAGTCTCTGTAATCCTTTCGAACGTTATTAATCAGCAGCATAACTTCGTCCAAAGAAAATGGATGAATGTCCTCAGGAACCACTTCGAGAGACTTTATCTCCTTGTAAGGGCATTCGAAGTGGTAGCGCTCTGCGGCCTCACGTAGTATCATCCCCAGTGAAGTCATAATCTGATTGATCCGTGACTTTGACAGTGACTTGTTGGTACTACCGTAGCGAACTTTGGCGAGCGAGGTACGGAAGGCGAACAGGTCCTGTCTTTGTATTGTGCTAACATCTTGCGTCCCAAAAGCTGGTAGCAGATATTTATCGAGTATCTGAGTTATCTTTTCCTGATAACTAAATTTCCACTCAATCTCCATCTCAGAGAACCACAGGGAAGCAAATGCAGCGAATGTCGGTGTCTTGCTTGTTGCTGCTTCTTTCCTATTTCGGATCGTCTCAAATTCTTTGATTTTTTGGCTTTTGGGGAAGTAGCGCTCGTAATTAAACGTGCCCAGTAAAAGCTCCGCATCCATTTTTTCCAAAATAGCAGCCAGTTTTTTGCGATTTGCCGGAGTGTCTGCTAGATTTGTTGTCTCCCGGCACCGCTTGTTGAGATAGCGAAAATCCACTATCAGCTTTCCGTGTCTTTCTCTTATTCCAGACATAAATGACCTCCTTAGGTCTATTGAAGTGCAATGGCATTAATGCCACTTTCGTAAGAACGCATGTCCTTCTCGATTTGTTCCCAAATGAAAAGAATTTTGCGTCCGCCAAAAGGTCGAACATAGTGAACCCCCTCGATTAATACGCTATCCTTTAATTGATTACGGATTGTGCGTACATCGTATTTGATGCGTTGAGAGAGTTCTTGCGTTGTCAGGTAGGTAGCGTTCATAATAAAATCCTCAATTAAATGTTACTCTGGGTAGCATTTGACTATCCAGTGAGTAAATTATGACCCATTTAGGGATTCTAAGCAACATTAAGCTATACAGAATAGCATTAAGTTATGGAGAGAATATGGTAAAGTGTAATCTTTACAGATACATGGGCGAAAATAGGCTTAAAATAATTGACGTCGCAGAAGCTACAGGGCTGAACAGAAGCACAATTGCACGCCTCTATAATGATGAAGCAAAACGTTTTGAAGCTGAGGTATTGGAAAAACTATGCCAATATTTTGATATCTCAGTTGGTGATCTAATTGAATATGTTCCTGATGAACCCAATGTTAAGTAAACTGAGCTAGACCTTATTTACTTGAACAACCAAATTTTTTATGTCCCTAGCGAATTTTTATGGCGCAACAGCAAACCATAATTAGAGACACTTATATACAGATCCTGATTGGGCTTTAATGCACAAAAATGAAAAAAATTAAGATACCAATTGTTATATTTAAAGATGACAATTGCATGAATTATGGTGTTGTTATCCCCGATGTACCAGGTGTGTTCCCAGTCGGAGATACGATCGAAGATGCTATTGAAGACAGCAAGAGTGCACTTACTGCGCATCTAGAATGTATGAAGAATGAAAGAATTCCACTCGATCTAACAAAACTCAGGAGTATCGAAGACTTGACGGCAACTCCTGATTTCTCTGATGCCTTGTGCTGGACGATCATTGAAATGGGATAAATTTATCTGAAGCCACCCGAAACCCTAAACCTACTTATTTTATCGTTCAAGGAGCTGTACTTATGAGATGCCCAGTATACGGAATGGGAGAACTGCAGCCTGACACTATGGACGAAGAATAAACCCTACAAAGGTGAACTCCTTATTATCCCAAGTGTACTAGGGTCTGTTGACAATTGATACACCATAACAATCTGCATAGGTACGCAGTGAAAAGTATTTGCTTTTGTGCCAAAATGGGTTAAATCTCGTTTATGCTGCTTTGATGAACATAGCAGGATTTCTAATGTTCTGGCACAGTTGTCTCTAATGCCTATCACCCCTAACTTGTTTTTCATGATGAGATTATTTTGGATATTTAGACAAACATCATACTTGACCGTTTTTTACCAATTCTCCCCACTCCTTTTCACTCCTTACCAAAAAATCTGTATATTTTTCATCAAATACATTCATATTCCTATAAGATCCTTTGGTAAAAAATTGTTTAATATCCTGAGGTGTGATAGAAATAAGTTCTTGATCTATTTTAAATATTTCCTTTGCAAAATAGTATCTTGCTATATCATAGAGTAAAAATGTGATGCCTACGTTAATCTCCTCTTTATGCTCATCATCTAACTCTAATCCTCTAAAATCAGTATAAAGACTTCCATTGTGTACAACTTTGTTTCTCACAAGAGTGACCCAACGAAGCTTTTTATAGGAATCTTCATCATCATCTTCGGGATATAGATCATGTGCAATAAGAAAGCTTTTAAGTTTTTCTATTGCTGGCAACGAGTCATCTATTCTTACTCTTTTTTGGATAAACTCTGAAATGAAGTCATACTCAGCACCTAACTTACTGAGTATGTCTTTTGTGCTATCCTTTATTTGTTCCTTTACTTCATTCATATCAATCATTCTATTATCATAAACACTCTTCTTATTTTTTCTACACCATTTATCATAAATAGAATTAATAATGCTATTTACGTAAAAAGAAAGAGCAAGGAGATCGTTGGTACGGCCTGCTGTCACAATGTTATAGAATTGATTAGTTAAGCTAGAATCTTTTAGTTTTTGAAATGCAATATCTAAGTCTATTGAATTAAAAAAAAAGAAATCTCTTTTTATTATCCGGGTGAAATAGCAAAGAGAATTTTCTCCATCAAGATCACCCTCAAGGAAAACATTTCTCCCTGTAGCAAAAGATAGAAATAATATGAAATCATCAATAGATGTTCTTTCCAATCCTTTCCTATATATTGTAGAGGATTTAATATCCTCCTTTGGTACATGGAGTGTTGCAGTTTCAACGACCTCACCTGGTTTCGTATCTATCTTTCTCGTATAAGCTTCACCATCAATATTAATGCTGTGCTTCCGCCCACCATTGTTTTTTAATTTTTCGATATTTTTAGATTGTTTATCATTGACAGAGATACGATACTTTCCAATTGTAAACTCTTGTTTACCTGGGAAACCAGATTCAAAATTATACAAGGCAAATTCTTCCATAAATCTCTCTTCATTTTTGACACTTGATTACTCGCTAACAGTCCCAAGCTTGACTTAACTATAAACCACATAAACCACTTACAAACCACATTAACTTAGTTTATATTTCAAAGTTAAATAATAAACCACATAATATAATGAATTTAGAGGGTCTGTTGACAATTATCGGAGTGCCATAATTGTCGCTGCCAAATAGATATTTGCCGCAAAAGATGCATCTGTCTTTTCTGTACGCATCGCTATCTTGCGGTACTCTTTCAGGTTACAGAAAAAGTTTTCGACCAGGTGACGCCACTTGTACATATGCCGATCATAGATTCGTTGTATTTTCCTGCTACTTCTTGATGGTATAACTGCCTGAGCACCTCTTTCATCAAGTTCTTTCAACAGCCAGTTTGCATCAAATGCTTTGTCCGCAAGTAAACTGCCAAATTCTCTATCTTTGATTAATGGCTCAACGCCCAAAATGTCATGACGCTGCCCTGGCAGTAATGTGAAAGAAACCAAATTGCCCAACCCATCAACTAACACCATGATTTTTGTCGTCATGCCTTCTTTTGACTTGCCAATGGCCTGACTTGAAGCCCCCCCCCTTTTGCGCCTTGTCCCAGCCGGTGGACTTTAACGATGGTTCCGTCAATCATTGCATATTCCATACCGGGCTCACCGCATAATGCTTCAAAAATACAGGCAAAACGGTCGGCTTCAACCCATCTGCGATAGCGCTTGAACACACTATTCCATTTACCAAATTCTTTGGGCAAGTCTCGCCACGGGCTGCCTGTACGGATAACCCACAGTACTGCTTCGATAAATAGTCTGTTATCTTTCGCACTCCTGCCTACATCCGAGACCTTGCCTGCGCATAGTGGCTCTATCTTTGCCCATTGGGCATCACTCAATATCAATCTACTCATGCGAACTATTATCCATGAACAGACATATGTCAACAGACCCTAGCCAGCTATTGCAGCGCGTGCAAGGAAAGAATCACTACAGAGCGAGTGATGCAGGCATTGGCTGTTTTTCGCAAAATGGTCAATGCACAAGAAGGCGAATCTGACGAAATATAGCCCACTAAGAATACCCTCGTCTGAATCACCCATAGATCTGAGAGTTCTTTGTTGATGATTTCAATGCATTCCACAACGTGCTGCTTTAGCTATTACGACTGTTGCCCCCTGTGTTACTCGAAGAAGTCTACAACAAGCAGTGTCATTGAAAATTGTTATATCCTATTCGAATAAAAACGACAAATTAAACCGCGATATTCGCAAGTTTATAGCCAAGTGAGGTTACATAATTAACTAAATTATATGACACCTATTGAGTAGAAAAAATAGTCTGATTATTCTAAGAAATGGCTGTGTGTCAAATGGGATATTTACTTCCCGGCGATATGAAAAAATCGATGATACTTTAAAGGAAATGTGTATGAGTAAAATGAAAAATCCTGCTCACCCTGGTAAGTGTTTGAAAATCGCTTACCTAGAGCCTAAAGGAATCAGTAGAGAAGATGCCGCCAAAGTATTTAACCTATCACTTGAAGAGTTAGATGACCTATTAGATGGTAAGAAAAGCATTGATTTAGTGCTAGCCACAAATATAGCAAATTATTTCCAATCCACACCTCAGTTCTGGCTACGACTCCAAGCAGCATATGATGTTGCCCAGACCCGCATGTGATGATACATCTAGTAGATGTTAACCCAGTATCAACTCAGTCACTCCAGTACACTATCAGTCACCTGAGTACACTATTTGTTACTGTGATGACAAATCTGTCGATCTCTTTCACTGTTGGTCCACTGATGGAACAATAAGGCCAGTACTGGTACAGCAGTACCAGCCATGGCACAAATGACTATACGAAATGGATTGATACTATTTCAATACTCCGTTTTCTGAGACGAGAGCGTAACTAGCTACTGGTTCAGTAAACAGATTCATTATTGGAAAAATGATGTGGATTCATTGGCTGCAAGTGGTAGCCAGAAATTACAGCCACGAGCACTAGCTTTTATCGCTCCAAATCTTTGGTTCTTAGCCATTTGACTGGCGCTGACCAGTGCCCGCTATTTATGCTCCATCCCAATTACAGTATTTAATAATGTCTAGAAAAGGGACAAATGGAGCAACGAAACCGAACAAACGAGACTAAAAAAACAGTGATTCCAACTATGAATATTTCGGGTTGTAATTAAGTTATAGTGAGGTTGCCCAGTGTTTCCTTTGTCAAAGCGTAAGGAGCTAAAATGAAAAATGTAAACGCAGACTATCATCAAGATTTTTATGCTTGGCTTTCAATTCAATTATTTCATTTAAAAAACCATAACTTTGACAATTTAGATTTAGATAACTTGATAGAAGAAGTCGAGGCGATGGGTAGAAAAGAAATACGGGAAATGAAAGGCATAATGATCGTCCTTATTGCTCATTTGTTGAAAGCAAAATTTCAACCAGAAAAAAATGAAACGAGTTGGCGCAAAACATTACAGGAGCAAAGAATACATTTGGGTTTTGTTCTTGAGGATTCACCCAGTTTAAAAAATCATTTAGAGGATGAGGAGTGGATGAACAACGTATGGGGTTATGCTGTGAATATGGCAAGTGCGGAAACTAACTTGGCAAAGGGCACATTTCCTGATTTACCAATTTGGACGGCCAATCAAATTCTAGATGAAAATTTTCCATGTTAATGACTCGAACCAATACGCGTCAGGACCACTCTCTAAAAGCCCCCCATGAGCCTCTCAATGAATTCAATCGAATCTCCTGACTGACACTTGCCGCATTTACTGACGCATTACACAATCAAAAAATAGCCATAGTGTGACCATAGGAAACCAAAAATTTATGGGGAGATAATTTCGTTTGTTGGTCATGAAAATTTGTGCTGTAAAATGTGAGTGGTAGTCTAGTGAAAACGTGACCATATCATGTAAATCTACATTTAATTACAATCACTATGATACTAAATTTCAACTGAGACCATGACAATCAACATTGAATGACGTTAAATTATCTCAAAAAAGTCCTTTTATATTAGCCGAATATATGTTTTAATGTATCTACTGCTCATTTAAGGTGGTTTTTCGAAATTCCAAAAAACCACATTGACATGGTGGGGGTCGTTGGTTCGAGTCCAATCGTGTCTACCAGAATTTCAAAAGCCGCTTTCTTCAAGAAGCGGCTTTTTTGTTAATCAAATACAAGTACTTATCTCTCCTACTTCGCCCTATCACCCACGACCACTTTTCTGCACTTGGTCACGTCCATCTTTACGCCGTGACCAAAACGTGACCAAACCTGATTTCTTATGGATCGAGCATGACCCCCACTTTTCTTGCATAACAGCCGCTACATCATGAAACCTTGGCCAAGGTGAAAGCAACGACAACGCACACATCAGTGACGTTGGCGGACAAGGAGGATTTAGCAAATCAGTTGGCTATGGTACAGACAGCGACAGCCGTAGCAGCACTACCCGCGCCGGTATAGCCACCGCTAATCTCACTGTGACAGATGATGCTGCACAACGCCGACTAACCGGGCAAAGTGCTGCTGAAGCAGCCAAAGCCGCACAGATCGGCATCACCACAGAAACCGCTAAAGCCAACAGCGGCGCCCTGTTTAACACTTTTGACGCTGAAAAAGTCCAGCAGGACATCGACACGCAAATTGCGGTAACCAAAGAGTTTGGCAAAATTGCGCCGAAAATTGTTGCAGATGTGGCAGACAGTTTGGGCAATACGCAGGAATACGAAATAAAGTTACAGTTAAAAGGCGATCTTGAGAGCTTGGTTGCAAATAGTAGCGACCCGGAAAAACGAGCACTTGCACAAGCAGAACTTAATAAAGTAAATACCTATCTTGTTGAGAACAAAGCAAGCTACGACTTATGGAAAGAAGGAGGGATTGCTCGGGGCATTGCCCAAGGTGGAGTTGGCGGTTTAATGACAGGTGATTTTGGTGGTGCCGCAGCCGGTTTCGGGACATCACTTGCAGCCCCTGTACTGAATGACCTTAGTGGAAAACATGGTGGTTCAGTTATCAATACCTTCGCCAGTGCAGCCATCGGTGGTGCTCTTGGCGGGAATATGGGCGGTGCAGTGGTTGGTACTAACGTTGACGCAAATAATCGCCAGTTGCATCCCGTGGAAATAGACATCATCAATACTCATGCCAAGGACTTCGCACTTAAGCAAGGTATCAGTGAAGAAGAAGCAAGAAGTGAATTGGCATCAGCTGCCCTATCACAAGTAGACGCAGAATACAGTTACCTAATTAGTGATAAGCAGAATTATCGCGATGCACAGGCATTCCTGAAAACTATTGGTGCGGGAGAATCTTTTAAGGACGACTACGGACGGACACAAACACTCTTTGATGAAAGAGGTAAAGCAAATTTCTATGACTATGCGATGAATACAGAGTATGTCTATGGCGACAACCCATTCTATGACAACATCAAAGCGCATGCCCCAGCGTTTGCGGGGCACCTGAATAAAGAAATATTGTGGAAGGCCGGTAGTTCTCATCTTGCTGATACGGTAAATCAGCCTGAAACCGTGAAAAAACTCGTCTTGAATAACATCATTGAAGGCAGAACCAAAATCGTCGATGAATTGACTGATAATCGTAAGCGTGCAGAGAAAGAACATGGTTGGGAAAAAGAAAGTGATATTTCGGTTCCATTGATTGGTGATCTCGGATACAAAATTAGCGGTATTAGACGGGCTGAAGTCAGTGATGAACAAAATCGACAAAGAGTGAGCTTACAGAGTATCAGTACCTTTTTGGATAATAGCTATGCAGGTATTTATAGCGCCACTGAATCAGATTTAACGTCCAAGGAGCGCAAACACTATCAAAGTGCAGGCAATTTACTGAGTGGATTTGAAGCACTCGCAGCCATTGATGCAACTGTTGCCATGACTGGTAACTTAGGTAAGAATAAAACCGTTATTACAAAAGGTATCAGACAAGGTACCCAAGAAGCCAAAAATACCTTCAAGGAAGCCATAAACAGAGGCTGAGATGGTCGTCTTGGAGAGTATAAATTTAATCCTGAAGATGGAACGTTTATAGGCACCAGGGGAGGAAAGCTCATCAATACCGGTGTTAAAGACACCGTAACTGGCGACTTTATTTTCCAACGTATTAATGCTCAAGGTCGACCTTATGGTAACTACCTTACGGTTAATGCAGATGGAATACAAAACTACCGTGTTAGCAAGCCTACAGGACAAAAGGGAAATAGTGACCAACCCCATGGAAACTCGTTAGCATATCAGGGAGAAACGCATGTTTATGCAATCCGCGGTGAGGACGGCATTTACAAGATTGGCGAAAGTACACAAGGCATGAATCAGTATGGCCAGTCCATTCGCGGCGAAGCGCAGGCTCAGGCCTTGCGTGAGCAAACGGGTGAATTTTTTTGGTCAGAAATACGGAAAAATTTTCCAAATAAAAGAGAAGGAGTTTCCTATCAGGATGCAATCCGTGACCGTTATCGTCGTTTATTTGGTGATGACAAACTACCCGGTAACCTTGAACATTTGAGAGGTAAAAAGAAATGAGTAAATTAAACCATAACAAAAAATTTGTAATAAGTGGAATTTCACTAACTAAATTAAGGATTAGAAAAGATAGCATTAAAATTTCTAAAATTATTTGTGAGTCATTAGAAAAAAAATTAATTGAGCATGATTTTTTTGAAGGGTTGCCTTTCGTTTGGATTGGTCTAAGCATTCTTCTCGGTCTAAAAGACGATGAAGCTCCTGAGTTCGTTAATATAAGTAAAGATTATGAATGTATTAATTTAAGGATAGAGGTCAACTGTGAGCATATGCGGGAAATGAGCGTTGATGAATTTACCCATTTTTTGGAGCGGCCGATATATAAAACCATGCTTTGGATATGCGAGGAGTATGACAAAGATCCTACTTTTATCCATCAGCACTTCCAGCACTTGGAATTGGATAGCTAGGCTGGTGGCTATGGATAAGGTATAAATGTCCGATACCTAAAGGTTTTATTGTTTTAGCCCACCCAAAGATAAGGTGTAAAGCCTTATGGACACTACCATACGATCAATGCAGATAAAATAAAAAATCACCATCTAATAAACAAGCAAGTAGTTTATAGTGGTGATTCCTGCTTTGTTGCCGGAACACTGATCGAAACAGCCAATGGTCTCAAGCCAGTTGAGCAAATCAATCTTGGGGAGTTAATCTGGTCAAGAGAGGAATTTGGCGACAAGTATGACTATCGCCCTGTTATCGCCACAAAAGTCACCCCGGATGTTCCTATCTATGCAGTCAATGTACGCCATGACAATGGTTTGGAAGAGACCTTTAACACTACCGAAGAACACCCGTTCTGGATTGACGGTATAGGCTGGCGAAAGCGAAAGCCATCAAAACTACCAAGCAGCTCAAGCCAAACAAGCCCCAGTAGATAATGCGGTTACACACTGTTTTGTGCAGCGACAAACGATTAATATAAATCTTTTCATCAGGATTTTTAATAGGCATTTCAAAGCGACGTGTATAATGCCTGCTCTTTCTGTGCCCAGCTTTACAGGTAACTTAATGTCTGCTTTTAACATTATTGCCATCGTCCTTGTGATTACAGCGATTTTTGCAGTTATCAACGACCGCTTCATCAAATTACATCGAACCATCGGCGTGATGCTTATCGCCTTGATTGCTTCATTACTGATTTTGGTTGCAAAATTTTTTGGCCTCATCCACGATGACGTGCTGACCAAAATGATCACTCAGTTTCATTTTAGTGAAACATTGATTCAAGGTATGCTTGGTGCCTTACTCTTTGCCGGCGCTATTCACATTAGATCCGATGATTTACGACCACGGCTTATTCCCATTGCAGTAATGGCAACTTGTGGCGTATTGATTTCAACGTTTATCGTTGGTTACTTGATCTACTACGCCTTACATTTTCTGAGTAGTATCAACTTGCCGTTGATGTACTGCTTTACTTTCGCAGCTTTGATTTCACCTACTGATCCTATCGCCGTACTCGCCATTTTGCGCTCCATCGGCGTATCAAAAGGGTTGGATATGGATGTATGCGGCGAATCGCTATTCAACGATGGTATTGGCCTGGTTGTATTTACTTTCTTCGTTTCGCTAGCGGTCAATGCTGAAAATATGGGTGCTTTGGAAGTATCGCTGTTCTTTTTACAGAACGTCGGCGGTGCTTTAATCCTCGGCGCCGTAAGCAGCTATCTTGTGTTCAAGATGATGGGCTCAGTTTCCGATTACCATATCGAGATTTTGCTCAGCTTGGCGCTTGTTTTTGGCTCCTTCCAGTTTGCCGAATGGATAGGCGTATCGCCAGCGATTACTTCAGTGATGGTTGGCTTGGTGTTTGGCCACCTCTGCTATAAAAACATGACGGAAAAGAGCCGCAGCTCGATGTACACTTTTTGGGAAGTGATTGATGAAGTGCTGAATACAGTGCTGTTCGTCATGGTTGGCATCGTTTTGCTATTGGTTCAATTTGATGCGCACCGGATTGTGCTTGGTATTTTCGCCATTATTATTGTGCTCTTTGGCCGCTGGGTCAGTGTGGCAATCCCTGTCAGTATCATGCAGAAGTGGTTTTACTTTTCGCCACGCTCAATTCTGATTCTTACTTGGGGCGGTTTGCGTGGCGGGCTCTCGATTGCGATGGCCCTAACGCTACCAAATGGCGAATATAAAGAGTATATTCTGCTGATGACTTATGCAGTAGTCGTCTTTTCTATTCTCATTCAGGGTACGACGGTTGGTAGATTGGCCGGCTCGCGTAAAACCCATGGTAACGAATATCGCGACCCTCGCCTAAACGAAGAAATACCGCCCGAACAGTAGAAGAAATGGCTACTTCGTTTAAACCTCAGCCTTGATCTGATAGCATCAGGGCCTATTTTCTATGGAGCACGTTATGCACGAAGTACTTTCTCAAGATATCTTTTCCAAACGCAGAGCAGCTTTACTGGATAAGCTGCCAGATCATGCCGTAGTCGTTTTATATTCAGCGCACGCAGCACACCGCAATGGTGACGTTCATTATCCACTACGCCAAGATAGCTACTTTTGGTACTACACTGGCTTCCCTGAGGGTGAATCAATTGCGGTATTACGCAAGAAAAACGGGAAACCACACTACACACTGTTCAATGCGCCGCGCAATCCGGAAAAAGAGATTTGGGAAGGTAAAATCATTGGTCAAGATGGCGCTATAGCCAATTATGGCGCTGACGAGGCCTTACCAATTGCAGAACAAGGCAAGCTCGCCGAAATGCTTGCTGATGCCGGTAGTATTTATACGATCTTGGGCGTCAATGCACATAATGATGGCCGCATTACCAAGCTCCTGCGCGACGTTCATCAGCGCACTGGCCGTGGTGGTGCGCCAATTGACGGCATTCAAGATTTGCGCCGCGTCGCAGATGAAATGCGTATGCACAAAAGTAGCGAAGAAATCGAGCTAATGCACCGTGCCGGCAAGATTTCAGCTGATGGCCACCGCGCGGCAATGATCGCAACTTATCCGGGCATGTATGAGTATGAAGTCCAAGCCGTACTGGAAGCAGAATTCCGCCGCCACAATTGCCATTGGGCTTATGGCAGCATAGTCGCAAGTGCAGAAAATGCCTGCTGCCTGCACTATCACGCCAATAATGCAAAATTGCGCGATGGCGACTTAATGATGATTGATGCTGGCGCAGAATATGGCGGTTATGCTGGTGACATCAGCCGTACATACCCAATTAACGGCAAATTCAGCCGTGATCAGCAAGCACTGTACGAAGTGGTACTCGCTGCAGAAACTGCTGGGATCGAACATGCACGTGCCGGCATTCGCCATCTGGAATTGCACGAGCAAACCAAGCGCATTCTCATGCAAGGCATGATCGATGAAGGCATCATCAAAGGTTCACTGGATTACTGGCTGGAAGAAGACCGCTTTAAGCAATTTTACATGCACGGCACCGGGCACTGGATCGGGCTCGATGTACATGATGTTGGCGTATATATGCCGGATGGTCAGTCGCGAATTTACGAGCCGGGCGTTGCAATTACCGTCGAGCCAGGCCTTTACATTCAGGCTGATGACACCAGCGTTGATGAGCGCTGGCGCGGTATTGGTATCCGCATTGAAGACGATGTCATCATTACGGATGGTCAAGCAGAAGTCACCACAGCGGACATCCCAAAAACCGTCAGCGAGATCGAAGCCATCATGCGTGATCGGCGCTAACTGGCTTTAACGATCTTGATATTACTATTATCCTGGCACATCAGCCGGGATAATCTTATGAATAGCCAGTTACTAGGCAGACCCATCATTTGAAGCCGGCAACTCTCTAGCATTCAGCCAATTGACTATCGGCTTAATCAAAGATTTTGAGAATAGCATGGTCATATGTGTTTCATAGACCAACAACGACGCTCTAGCCTCAGGCAACAAAGTCTCACCATACCCCACCACACCATCATTAATCACGTCTGCTACCTGTGCGCCAAAGATCACCCGAACAATCCCCAGACCCAAGCCATTACTCCCTGCAATACTGAGCAAAGGTATTTCTATAGACCACGGCGGCGGAGCACCATCTAACCCTTCGTGATACGCACGGTTAAGTACCGGTTTTTCCCAACCGCGCCTAACCAAATAATCAGCTATTGAGCAACCTTGATGTGGTGTACCGAGGGTAATCACACGGCTGTCCACAAATCCTTCCGGCCAGATGCTGCGCAAATGGCGAATAAAAAACCCACCGAGGCTATGGCCAATAAAGTGCACAGGTTCACCCGCAGCAAATGCCTGTATTTTGGGCAATGCGCGGCGCACATTCTCGGCCAATGTCCGCTGGTAAGTCGCATAACTAATGCTGAGGCAAGTAAATCCCTGCTCTTCCAAGCGCCGCTGCAATGGCCACATGATTGGCGCTTTCATAAAGAACCCGTGAATAATGACGACTTTCCGTACTGTACTCATCGACCATTCCTTAGTTTATTTCTCATAACCCGACCCAGCCACCAACCAAGCAAAACGCCCAATGTATTAGCGCATCCGTCATAGATATCTCCGCTACGATAGCTCAAGCACGATTGAATTAATTCAACGGCAATGCCAAAAGCGACAAGATAAGCAATCCACTTCCAATTGATCCGAGCCGCTACACTAAGTAAGCAAGCTGGTAATGCATACATAAAGCCATGAACTAGCTTATCAATATGCGCTATATTTGGCTGCACCGATACAGGCGTCGGTAAAACACACAATATCAGTACCAACACTAACCATCCATGAACGATTGGTACGGTATATATAACCAAAAAAGCCTGCGACGAACGCAGGCTTTCAGCTATTTTAGCGCAAAATACCTTATGCACTGGCCATGTTTTCGCGCATGCGTACCAGATATTCGCGTAATCTTTCGCGCTCTTCCTCATCGAAGTGCTTTAATGCCGCTTCTTTGGCTTCCACAGCAATTTCATGCATGTGATCCATCAGTGGCTGGCTCTTTTCAGTGAGATAGATCAAATTCGTGCGGCGATCCTGTGGATCTTGGCGACGATCAAGCAAGCCATCACGCTCAAGCTTGTCGATCTGGCGCGTCAGCGTCATTGGCGCTAAGTCCATATACTCCGCAAGTTTCGTCTGGCTAACGCCTTCATAGCGTGACAAATAAGTCAGTAGCGTCCATTGTGTACGCGTGATACCAAAGACACGTACACGTCGGTCATAGTAGCGATTCATAAGTCGGGTGATGTCGTGCATCAAAAACCCAAACCCGTGTCGCAAATCGTCCAAATTTTGTTCTTTCATCGTAAATTAACCCTTTTCGGCAGATGATTTTGTTTTCTTTACGGCCTTTTTCGAAGTAGCAGCTTTTGTTCGTTTCGTTGTTTTGGTCTTAGGCTTCGCAGCTGTGGTTTTTTTTGCCGCTGCTGTTTTACCTTTTCCTCCACGCTTTGCTTTTCGTTCCTTGGCCTTCTCCAATAATTCCAAACTTTCTTCAAGCGTTAAATCCGCAGGTTCTATCTTTTTTGGGATAGATGCGTTAATACTACCATTAGTTACATAAGGTCCAAAGCGACCATTTAGTACTTGTAAAGTCTCATCCCCATTTTTTATCTCTTTGATATATTTTTGTCGGTCCAATTCCTTCTTTTCAGCAATCAGCTCTAATGCTCGCTCACGTGAGACAGTTAGCGGATCTTCCTCTTTTGGCAATGATACATACTTGCGTCCAAAACGCACATACGGACCATAACGACCAATGTTTATTACGATTTCTTCATCTTCTTCAGTAACCCCCAATTTCCTCGGCAATTTGAACAATTCCAAAGCATCTTCCAAGGTAATTTGCTCAAAATTCCACTCATCCGGGATACTGGCAAATTTTGGCTTTTCCTCATCTTCTTTGGTGCCGAGCTGTACAAAAGGCCCGTAGCGACCAAAGCGTACGCTAATCGGCTTACCTGTCTTTTTATCAATACCCAGCTCTCGTGCTTGCATGACTTCTTCACGAGAAATATCTTTTTTCTCTTCCAGCTGATGATGGAATCCTCCCCAGAAATCACCCAACAGCGGCTTCCACTCACGCTCACCTCGTGATACGGCATCAAGATCATCTTCCATTCGCGCAGTGAAGTCGTAATCGACATATTGCTCGAAGTGATTGGTCAAAAAGTCATTAACGATTTTGCCAATGGTTGTTGGCGTGAAGCGGCGGCTTTCAAGCTCAATATACTCACGATTAACCAACGTGGTAATGATGCTTGCATAGGTAGATGGTCGGCCGATGCCTTTTTCTTCCAACGCTTTGATCAAGCTGGCTTCAGAATAGCGTGGCGGTGGCTGGGTAAAATGCTGCGTACCGATGATATCTTCAAGATCGACTTTTTCCCCTTCGACCATCTTCGGCAAAATCCCACTTTCTTCTTCAGTTTCATCATCTTTATCTTCCAGATAAACACTCATAAAACCAGGGAATTTAATGGTCGAACCTGTAGCATGGAATTGATATTCCTCGCTACCGGCATAAAGCTCGACACTGACTTGCTCAAGTACGGCCGAGGCCATTTGTGAAGCCAAGGTACGCTTGCGGATCAAATCGTAGAGCTTGCATTCATCCGCGCCCATATCCGACAGTTGCTCAGTGGTAACACGGCAATCAGTTGGCCTGATTGCTTCGTGCGCTTCCTGAGCATTTTTTGATTTGGTCGTATATGAAGGGGGCGTCTTCGGTAAGTATTCTTTACCATACTGCTCACCAATCAAGCTACGTAGTTCATCGACTGCTTCTTGCGCCAAGTTGACCGAATCCGTACGCATGTAGCTGATATAACCTTGCTCATAGAGACGCTGTGCGAGGCGCATGGTGCGCTGCGCAGAATAACGCA
The DNA here is from genome assembly GCA_019218315.1 of Cardiobacteriaceae bacterium TAE3-ERU3. NCBI lineage: Bacteria > Pseudomonadati > Pseudomonadota > Gammaproteobacteria > Cardiobacteriales > Cardiobacteriaceae > Cardiobacteriaceae bacterium TAE3-ERU3. Next base: position 18,949 of record JAHUUI010000005.1, read on the forward strand.
GCTTACGCGCGGCTTCCTGCTGCAAAGTTGAGGTAATAAACGGCGCAGCCGGATTGCGCTTGCGGTCTTTCGCGACCACTTCCGCAACAGATAACTGCCCGCCGCTAAGCTGCTTGAGCTTGTCGATCGCATTATGGCTGTCAGTTTCGTTATTAAAAGTAAATTGCTTGACCTTCTCACCGGCATAAACGGATAAGTTGGCCGAAAAAGCATTCCCTTTATGCTTATTCTGAGCAATGATTTTCCAGTATTCTTCGCTCTTAAATGCTTCAATTTCCCGCTCGCGCTCAACGATCATGCGCAGTGCAGGAGATTGTACGCGCCCAGCTGAAAGCCCGGGCTGTACTTTACGCCACAGCAATGGTGAAAGATTGAAGCCAACCAAGTAATCCAGCGCGCGGCGTGCTTGCTGGGCGTTGACCAAATCCATGGCAATACCGCGCGGATTATCTACCGCAGACTGAATTGCACGCTTGGTTATTTCATGGAAAACGACGCGATAGACTTCTTTATCATCCAGCTCACCACGATCTTTGAGTAGCTGATACAAATGCCACGATATCGCTTCACCCTCACGATCGGGGTCAGTCGCGAGATACAGGGTATCGGCCTTTTTCAGCGCTTTGGCAATCGCATTGACGTGTTTTGAATTACGATCAATGACTTCGTAATTCATGGCAAAATCATTGTCGGGCTCGACGGCACCATTTTTAGGAATCAGATCGCGTACATGCCCATACGAAGCCAGCACTTCGAAATCTTTCCCGAGATATTTGTTCAGTGTCTTGGCCTTGGCAGGCGATTCGACAATCAGCAATGATTTACTCATCTTATCTTTCCACTTTACCGTGCTTCGCAGCGGCTCCTTTTTGTTGTAATTACCTGTCCTAAACCGGCTCTACTGAATAACTTCTATTTGACCAGTATATGCTGGATCTTCCAACCCCAATGCGCGCATGTCTTCAACCCGCCCATACACATTCAATACAACCATGGCCGTTACCCAGCGCAATGTATGTTCATCAAGCGGCTCTTCTAGTGCCAGCGCGCGATCAATAACTTTTTCTAGCAAAGCATTGCTCAAAATTCCACGGCGCAATAACCCAAGTAGATAATCCTGCCCTTCAATACCTATGAAATGAGCTTCACGCTCATCAAAAATACGTACCAATGGTGGATGGCTAACTTGCGGTGGCTGGAACTGCTTTAGTTCTGACAACTCCATAAACCACGTCATAGCTCGCCCGACGTCTTCATTTGCAAAGCCTGCTTCGCTGAGCTGATCCGCCATTTCTTTCATGTCTGTCTGAGGTGAAGCATCTTCATCAAGTAAATCATCGAATAGATAAAACAACACATCGATCACGGATTCACGCATTTCTTCCCCTCCTTCTTAATGCAGGCGACGGTAACGCCCGCCTGGCATGCGCTCAACGTATTCATCAAGTTCAAGCTCTAACAGAATGGCTGAAATTTGCGCATTCGTCAATTCAAGTGCGCTGTCAAGATAATCAACCGTACAGATTTCATATGACATTGCGGAAAGTATTTTTTGGGCATCTGCACTTAAATCTGTTGTCTCTCGAGAATAATCCGGCCCTGTTACAGCCTGCGCGGAGATGCTTCCGTTAAGCCCTCGTAACTCTGTGATAATGTCTGTAATGCTTTCCACTAATGCCGCACCGGACTTAATCAACGCATGGCATCCATGAGAAAGAGGGTCATGGATTGAGCCCGGAATGGCAAACACTTCACGCCCTTGCTCCAAGGCTTGCCGCGCAGTAATTAAAGATCCGCTACGCATAGAGGCCTGGATAACCAATATACCCAGAGATAACCCACTAATGATACGGTTACGTCGTGGAAACAGATAGTTGCGCACTTCTGTACCAATTGGCATTTCAGAAACGACAGCCCCATGGCTGATGATATCTGTTGCAAGCTTGTGATGACGAGCTGGATATACTCGGTCTAATCCGGTTGCGACGACGGCGATTGTTCGCCCACCACCATCGATTGCACCTTGATGCGCAGCACCATCCACACCCAGCGCCAAGCCACTGGTGATAACCAATCCGGCGGAAGCAAGGCCAGCAGAAAAATCATGACTATTGCGCAGTGCCGATCGATCTGCTTGCCTGCTACCAACCACAGCTAACTGCGGCGCATGCAATACCTCGGGATCTCCACGCACAAACAGCACCGGTGGCGGATCAGGAATATGGCGTAATTGAGGTGGGTAAGCTGGATCATGCAAGGTAATAATATGGCGATCATCACCTTCATCAAGCCAAGCTAAATCAGCACTGCCTGTATCTCTGGCAGATTCCCATTGTGCCCACAGTTTGTCGCTGATACCGGGTATTGTCTTGCGCTTATGTGCAGTACTGGCTATGAAAAAAGCCTCTGGCGAACCAAAGGCTTCTACAAGCATATTAAAACGGAGACAGCCAATACCCGGCGCACGCCATAATGAGCACCAGGCACTGAGTTCCTTTCGCGTCAAGGTCGTACCAAATAATCAGTTTCACTAATCGGCTGAGTAGAGTCCAGCACGACAGCCAAACTGACCCTATCGTAAACTTTATAGATCATCAAAAAGCCGATTGTTTCACCAGGAATGATAACTGGCTTATTCTGAATCAAGCGTACCTGCCCTGGTCGCTCAATCGCCCAAACATCTCCAACTTGCGCACCATCACTAATCCCGAAGCTGGTCACAACCGTATCATATTCGGTAATGCTAAGCTGTTGGTCATGAGCACTATTGAGAATATAACCACGCTGGCATTGTGCTGAAGGTAGACGTGGGAAAAAGTTAACTGGTGCCATCTCACTTTCAGGGTACATCAGCACATCGCCTTCCTGCATCGACTCAAGTACACTGGTTGGCTGAAGTTCCGTTAGGCCATTGATCGGGTTATAGCTCAGCACAGAAACTTCCCCAATATATCTCATCTGTTGTCCCAGTATTTCTGGCTTATGGTTAGCCTCATGCTTTTTCTGTCGTTCAACATCATAATCCAACACTGGTGCACCTGGGCGATATACGCCCAACTTCGTACCACGCTCTGCCTCTATACCATGGGTATAGATCACACGCTGCTGCGAAAGCGTCAGATATTGTTCTCCGCTGCCAAAGATAAACGGCAATCCAGGCAATGCCTCAACGCCAACAATACGGGTTTTATTCAAAAATGGACCAAGGATTGATTGGCTAATTTGGCTTGCAGCCCCTGGAAGGGTTGGGTCATTCATTCCTGGTTCATAGCGCACCACAGGGCGGCCATCAGAAGTCTGGCGACCAGTTGCGATACCGTGATAAGGATTATATGACTCGGTGATCGTTAAATAACGCTGTCCATTAACCACGACGATATTAAGTACATCGCCAGGATAAATTAGATCAGGATTTTTGATTTGTGGGTTACTGTACCAAATCTGACGCCAGTACCATGGCTTGCGTAGGAAGCGACCAGAGATATCCCATAAAGTATCGCCCTTTTTAACGACATAATTATTCGGGAAGCCATCAATAAAAGCAGCATCATTACTGATCAAGCCATTTTGCTCATGATACCTCGTATCGCCTCCCATACGGGCAAATTCACTGGCAGAAAAGCACTGCTCTTGTGGTCGTTCGAATTGGCGATAATACGGTTCTTTTGGCGATGTGCATCCTGCAATAACCAACACACTTGCCAATAACACTCCTGTCTTGCTGTTTAAAAACACGATTACAGCTCCTACGTTTTGTCCATTAAAATTCAATCACAATCAAGCTTTCCGTATAATAGCTTTTTTCAGGTGTTTTCACACTAATTTAAAATACCCCTTGCAAATATTGAGAGTTTAATTATGGCTGTATTACCTATCTTAATCCACCCTGACAAACGGCTACGCAAAACAGCCGAACCTGTATCTACATTTGACGCCGATCTCGCGCAGACGGTTGAAAATATGTTTGACACCATGTACGAAGCGCACGGCATTGGTTTGGCTGCAACGCAAGTCGATATCCATCGCCGCATCGTTGTTATGGACATTCCAGAAAACCCGGATTTTCCCGAAGCACCAAGCGGAAAACATGCGTTTATCAACCCGGAAATCATTCAGCACAATGAAGAAACAGCAATGGGGCAAGAAGGTTGCCTTTCTATCCCAAACCAATACGCAGACGTTGAGCGTTTTACCAAGATCACCTATCGCTATCAGGATCTTGAGGGAAATTCGCACGAATTTGAAGCAACTGGATTGCTGTGCGTCTGCATGCAGCACGAAATTGACCATTTGAATGGTGTACTGTTTATCGATCACCTTTCCCGCCTGAAGCGCGAGCGCATTGAGAAGAAACTGGCCAAAGAGATGAAGAACAGAAGCTAATGAGTAACAAAACAGCTGATATCTGGTTCGCAGGCACCCCGGAATTTGCCGCACACAGCCTACTCGAGTTAATCCGACATCCTGACTACCACGTCAGTGGCGTACTTACTCAGCCAGACAGACCAGCAGGACGTGGTCGCAAATTAAAAGCCAGCGCTGTCAAAGAAGCAGCGCTGGCACACGACATTCCTGTTGCGCAACCAGAAAAATTGCGCCAAGAGGAAATGCCTTTTGCCGACCGACCACGTCCAGATGTCATTATCGTCGCTGCTTACGGATTATTACTGCCACAATGGTTTCTCGATTATCCTCGGCTCGGCTGCATCAATATTCATGCATCACTTTTGCCACGCTGGCGTGGCGCAGCACCGATTCAGCGTGCCATTGAAGCTGGTGATGATGAAAGCGGCATTTGCATCATGCAAATGGATGCCGGGCTCGACACGGGTGCAGTATGGCTGGAAAAACGCCTAACAATCAAAGCAGAAGACGATGCAACCACCCTTCACAATCAGCTGATGGAACTTGGTGGTGAAGCCCTGATTGAAGCACTACCAACTATTCTTGCCCAACAATCGCAGCCTATTCCACAGGATAACGACCAAGCGACCTACGCACACAAGTTAAACAAAGCTGAAGCCGCAGTGAATTGGCAAGAAAGCGCCGAACTGATCAGCCGTAAAATTCGTGCATTCAGCGCTTTTCCGGTTGCACACGCCCAGCTTGACGGTAAAAGTGTACGCTTTTACCGTGGAGAAGCCCTCAATCAGCCCCATCACGCGCCACCCGGCACCGTTATCAAACACGACAAAGACGGTCTCGATATCGCAACCAGCGATGGCGTCATACGCATCATATCCCTGCAAATGCCAGGCAAACAAATCACCAGCGCTGCAGACCTACGCAACGGGCGCGACCTTACCGGACAACTATTTTCATGATTAACGCACGCCAAGCCGCACTCGAAACCATTCTCGCCGTTATCAAGCGCAAACAATCTCTCAGCCAACTGATGCCAGCTCAACGTAGCAACGTCCTCAGTGCAGACCAAGGGCTTTATCAAGCACTGGTCTATGGCACATTGCGTGAATATGAATCGCTCAGCAGCATCCGTGATGAACTCCTCAGCGCACCACTCGAGCGCCAAGCAGACGTCATCGGCACCATCATCAATCTGGGGCTTTATCAGCTATTGCGTATGCAGCTTGGCGATCACGGCGTTATCAATGAAACCGTCACGCTCGCCAAAGACAACCGCTGCCCTCAGGCACGCGGCCTGATCAACGCCATCCTGCGCCGTGCCCAACGTGAGCGCGAACAATGCCGTGAACTGCTCGATCAGCGCAAAGCGTACAATCTTCCGGCATGGCTAAAAGCCGCTTTCCCTGAAGACAAAGCAGCGCTCGCGGAAGTTTACACATGTCAGCCCCCCTTTACACTGCGCTTATCCCCCAAGATCAACCGTGAACAATGGCTGGGAGATTACCCAACTGCACGCAGCAACCCACTGGCACCACAAGCAGTGACGATACCGGCTGGCAGTGCCATTATTGACAGCGAAGCATTCGTTAGTGGCACTCTATCGGTACAAGACGGTGCAGCTCAGCTCGCGACACTGTTGCTCGACCCACAAAATGGGGAGCGCGTGCTTGATGCCTGTGCAGCTCCTGGTGGCAAAACTGGACACATCCTGGAATACGCACCGCAAGCTCAGGTTACGGCGCTTGATCAAGCCAACGAACGCCTCGAACAAGTCAAAGAAAACCTTGAACGTCTTGGTCAAACAGCCATTCTAAAGGCCACTGATGCCGCCCACTTCGATGACTGGTGGGATCAAGTTCCCTTTGATGCTGTATTGCTCGATGCACCATGCTCCGGTAGCGGCGTCATTCGTCGCCATCCCGACATAGCCTATCTGCGTAGCCGCAAAGACTTACAGCAATTCCCGAATGAGCAAATGCGCCTGATCGAAGCCTTATGGCAAACAGTCAAGCCCGGCGGTCGATTACTTTACGTCACCTGCTCCATTTTGCCTGCAGAAGGCGCTGAGTTGGTTCAAACATTCCTCACCGCACACAGCGATGCCCAACTTCGCCAGCTGAATCATCCAGCCTGTAGGGATACGGGCCACGGCCTGCTTCACCTCCCTGACGAAAATGGTGATGGATTCTTTTACGCTTTGCTGGATAAAGCACCATGAGACTATCGCACTTGCTGTATCTGTTTTGCTTTTTGAGTCATTTCGCTCATGCAGACATCACTTACCGCAATGGCCATTGCTTTATCGAAGATGGTCAAATCTATCTCTCTCAAGCGTATGACATTACACTCGCTGAAGAGCCGGTGAATGCCCTGAAAAGCGGCATCGTATTCTATTTTGTCTTCGATATTACTTTGGATGAGGATGACAGCTGGTTTGCTACTAGCCATCAATTACAACGCGAACGCATACTGCGCTATGACCACATATCGCGCCAGTTTATCGTTGAAGACCCGGTGACTCTGATCCAACAGGGTTTTATCAATGTTGATGCAGCACTTGAAGTGCTCGGTAATATTGAGCATATGGCGATTGCCAACACAAATTTGCTCAATGCAGAAGCAAAGCCTGTACTCAATAGCCAGCTGCGCCTCAATCTGGACAAACTACCCGTTTCTTTACGCTTGAGTACCTTACTCGACCAAGATTGGACCCTCAAAAGCGAGTCGTGGACATGTCAGCCAAGCGCATGAAGCTAAGCCGCGTGGTCTTCTCGCTGTTGGCGGGCGGCAGCTGTATTCTGCTGACATTATTTGCCATTTATGGATTAAGCCAGGCAGCCGTTAATGAAGGCCAGACCAGCGAACACTACCTCTCCTTGCTCATCCTTGCCGGTGTTGGGCTGGTCGTTTTGGTCAGTGTCATTATTTGGCAGATCGTTGCCTTGTGGCGTCATATTCGCCGGCGACGCAGCGGCGCACGTCTCACTGTATTTTTTGGGCTCTCGATGCTCACTGCGGCGCTACTCCCCGTCACCATCATCGCTTTTTTCTCGTGGCAGTTCCTTTCCTATGACCTCGGTAAAACCTTTAACCGACAGGTTTCCGCAACACTTGATGACGCACTCCAACTCACCCGTGAGGCCATCTCGCTACGTGCACGCCAAGCATTGGATGACACGCGCAATCTCAGTGTTCTGATTACGGACATGACCTACGGCGAACTGATCAATAACATCGAAGCAATGCGCCGCAACAATGACGCCATCGCACTGGCTGTTTTTGACTATCAAGGCAATATCGTCGCATTTGCTCACCGCAACCTTGATGTCATGACCGTACCTTCGCCTACACCGGAAGCACTGATCCGGGCCGATCAAGAACAAGAGTATTTTGAATTTACTAGCCATGATGATGAGTACAGCATTAACGTCCTCAGCAACATCAATAAACTCGGCCGTAATCCCTATTATTTACAGGCCGTCTTCTCGATGCCGGAATCTTTTAACTCACTGGCCAAGTCAGTGCGTGACAATTATCAAGAGCATCAGGCTTATACATATTTGCAGCCACACATCACGACTAGCCTTCTGCTAATTTTAATCATGATTTTGGCCTTAACCCTGCTATTTACCTTCTGGCTCAGTGTATTATTCGGTGAGCACATGACCCAACCATTGCGCACATTGATTACCGCGACCAGACGCATTGCCGATGGCGACTATCGCAGCCGCGTGGTTGGCCTGCCAAACAATGACCTCGGCGCCCTTGGCGACAATTTCAACCGCATGAGTATGGCGCTCAGTGAAGCTCAGCGCATCAACGACAGTACCCAGCGCCTGCTCGCAGAACAAAAAACCTACCTTGAGAAGCTGATGGACAACATCACAGCCGGCGTGATCGTATTGAACAGTGATGGACAAATCGAGCTTTACAACCGCAACGCCCAGCACATCCTCGAAATTGATCTCACGCAACGCAATACGGGCACTACAGATCAGCCACCAGCTGACAGCCTTGATGAACTACTCCTTGCCACAGCCGAGCAGCGCACAAGCGATAAAGACAACTGGCAGCAGCAGATCACCCTCAGTCAAGCCAGTACACGCCGCGTGATCATGTGCCGTGGTACGCGCCTACACGACCCGGACAACCATACCAGCGTCAGCATCTTGGTCTTTGATGACGTCACCGATCTGATTCACAATCAGCGTAACGCAGCGTGGGAAGAAGTTGCTCGCCGCCTTGCCCACGAAATCAAAAATCCGCTAACGCCAATTCGCCTACAAAGTGAACGCCTACAGCTCAAGCTCGCAGACAAGCTACACGATGAAAAAGACTTGCGCATTTTGCATCGCGCAACGGATATGATCATCAACCAAGTCGATGCCATGAAAGAAATGGTCAGTGATTTCAGTCAGTTTGCCAAGCCCATAGAACTGCGCCGCAAACACGTCGACATCAATCATCTGCTGCAAGAAATTTGCGACCTCTATCCTGAGCATAACCTTCACGTTGAAGCTGACACACAATTGCCACTGGTGATTGCTGATCCGGTCAAGCTACGTCAGGTTTTTATCAACTTAACCAAAAATGCCTTTGAAGCTGCTGGTGAAGGTGGGCAGGCCATTTGGTATACCGAGCACACCGATAATCAGGTAACCATCACCATTTGCGACAGCGGAAAAGGCTTCAATGATCTCGAACACGATCCTTTCGAGCCATACGTCACCAGCAAAAGCAAAGGTACAGGGCTGGGGCTAGCGATCGTCAAAAAAATCATTCAAGAGCACAGCGGACAAATCACCATCGGTAACAGCAGTGCCCTAGGCGGTGCTAAAATCACCATCATCTTACCCATTAATACAGCACATGAATAAAGACACCAGCATCCTCATCGTCGACGACGAACCCATGATTTTTGAAACCATTGCCGACATTCTTGAAGATGAAGGCTATCGTGTATTCACCGCTGAAAATGCCGAAATAGCGCGGGAGCTATACCGTGAGCACACCCCGGATCTCGCCTTGCTTGATATCTGGATGCCCGATACAGATGGCATTACACTGCTACGCGAATGGCAGGAAAATGGCAATAACCACACCATGACCATCATGATGAGTGGGCACGGCAATATCGAAACTGCCGTTGAAGCGACCAAGCTTGGTGCTTATGATTTTCTTGAAAAGCCGCTTTCAACCGGCAAAATGCTGCTGATTATCAACCGTGCCTTACAAACGCAGAACCTGCAAGCACAAAATACCACGCTACGCTCGCGCCTGGACCCACCGGCTGAACTGATCGGCAACAGCAGCCTGATGAATGAGCTGCGCCAGCGTGCAGAGCAACTTGCAGATAAAAGTGCTCCACTAACCATCACCGGGAATGCCGGTAGTGGCAAGCAGCAAGTAGCGCGCTATATTCACCAACACAGCGCACGCAAGCAAAACCGCTTTATCAGCGTCAATATCGCAGCCATGGACGCAGAACGTATGCTTGTACACCTCATCGGCGACGGTAAAAAGCCCGGCATGATTAGCCAAGCTGATGGCAGTACGCTCTATATAGACGAAGCCAGCCAGCTTAATGAGGAATCACAGGCGCTACTCAGTGAGTTACTCGAACACGGCGAATACCTGGGGCAAGATGGCATCAAGCATAGCGTTGATGTACGTCTGATTTTCGCTAGCCGCTTACCGCTCAATCTACTCAAAGAACAACTCAACCCGGCTTTGTTTGACCAGATCACCGTCTCCACCCTACATACATCCGATTTGCGCGAACACAGCGAAGATCTCCCGGATCTTCTCGATTATTTTGCACGCCACTTTGCCGACAGTGAAGAAATGCCTTATCGCCACTTTACTCTGCCTGCACAAAACTTCCTGCGCCAGCAAACATGGTCAGGCAATATCCGCGAAGTACGCAATCTCGTCCAGCGCTTATTGCTCAAAAGTGAAGACCCGGAAGTTGGCCTTGAAGAAGCTCAAGAATCCTTGAAACCGTTGGATACACCGGCTCAGGAAGACACATGGTCGCAAATCATTCCCAAAGATCTATCGCTACGTGAAGCCAGAGAGATGTTTGAGCATCAATATTTGCTCGAGCAATTCCGCCACTGCGACGGCAACGTCGCACAGCTGGCCGGGCGAGTCGGCATGGATCGCACCAATCTATACCGCAAGCTGCGCAGCCTTGGTATCGACCCAACCCAAAAGCCAAATTAATCGGCATTCACTACGAATAAGTGATAGAGATATAAGGCTGTAAATTGCTTGCTTAGTTATCATGATGCGGCTCAGCCTCACCTGGCCGCATTTGCTTGGCACAATCAAACTGCCAAATGGAATCAACCACGCCGTGTTCACTGCGAATAAACAAGCGATGATGTACTTCGCGTATAAAGCTTTTATCTGTAACCAGCATATCGCTCGCTTCGTGATAATCCAAAGCACGCTTCGCCTGCCAACGCGCCACCTCACGGATAGATTGCTCCGGTGCATGGCGCCAAATGGCTGCGAGTATTTTTTGCCCACGTTCGGCAATATCAAGGTTACCCGCACCATCGCGAAGCATTGGATCAAATGGCTGCACAATTAAATCCTGCTCAACCAATGGTTCTATACTCAGGCGGTAATACGGCACTTCAGGCTGCCCATCACGGCTGGGTTTGACGCTGATCATGATATTGGCAAGAACCGTCATGATCTTAATCGCCGTACCCGGATCATTCACCGCAGGAGATAATGCCCGTTGCGCGACCTCACTCAATATAATCAAACCATAACGCGGATCTTGATCGTAACTGCGGTTATCTTGCACCACAAAGCAATCCCGCAATGCTTTGATATTCTGATGTTGGGGCTCATAGCCATATAGCTTTGCCAAAGTATCACCCGGATAAAGTAGTTTGCCCGGGCGCACAGTGATGTGAAGCCGGTAATTACCGGCTGAGGCAAGTTCGTTGAGCATTGCCATATTGATGTGGGTCAAATAGCCGGTTTCATGATTATTCAACCACATCACCGGCTCACCATCGGGCTCAGTGCCCGCTGCACCGAGAAATGGTTCCGCTCGGTATGTAGCAACCGTGGCCTTGGCCTGCTGCTCAATTTTTCGGATTGTATTGCTCATTCGCCCCAGCTGAGAGAGCGTAAAAACCCAGCGAATCAATGTGATGATCAAATAGATGAGCACCAGAACCGTCGCGACAAATAACACAAAGCGACCATTTTGATGATAGTAGCCCATGCCAAGTGCCGTCTTGGCGATCACCGCATAAATGAACGCCGAAATAAAACTTGCGATGGCTACCCGTGTATTGTCGTCAGCCATTACCAGCTGCGTCGCGCGAGGAGTTGCACCACTCGAAGCCGAGGCAAATGCTGACACCATAATCGACAGAGAAAATGTGGTGACAGCCAACATGCTGCTCGACAATACATCAAGCAAATCATCTATCGTTTCCAACTGTATATCCGGAAAACTAAAGTCTTGCGGTAATAGGAAGCGTGGCATGACGGCTGCTAGTGCCGCCATTGTAATGGCAAATAAAGCACCCAATGCCGGTGTCGCCCAAAGGGTATTTTGCGGCCGACGCAGCCATAGCCAGAAACGATACATAGCAAATTCCGTCTCAAAAAGCGTCATGATATATCAACTTACCACCTTTGCCGGATATTCATCACAGCATTGATCTACACAAACAGCTTTACGGATTAATATGCGCCTCAGCATTGACTTCCCCCATCAATCCATGACAATAACCGCTGCTAATCACACCAATCTTCATGCCAAGGAGTACCGTAGTGCTGACATTTCGCACCTTACTCGCCTTTATCTGCCTATCGTGCATCAATACATTTGCACAGCAAATTACGCCGCCACCGGCCACTGACCCTGTTGACCAACCTGAGCAAGCCGTGGCTGTTGAGCCAGTTGCTCGTGATGACGCGATCGCCAAGCGTATCCGCGAAATCATGGTTACAACCGGCTGGTACAAAGACATCAAAGTGCGCGTTGATGAAGGTGTCGTCTTTCTCGACGGGCTTTCTGGTACTGAAGATCAGCGGGTTTGGGCAAGAAACTTGGCCAACAAAACACAAGATGTCGTTGCAGTGGTTAACCGCATCCAAGTTGACCCGACCCCGCATTGGAGCTTTCGCCCTGCTTACAATGAACTGAAAAGGTTGGTTTATCGCTTTGTCGGCGTCCTGCCGTTGATTATTCTTGCGATCGTCATTTTGCCTTTAGCATGGCTGCTCGCCAAGTTAGTTTATCGCATCATGAACGGCTTTTTGGCACGACGCATTGACTCACCACTACTGACTGACATCGTTGCCAAAGTAATCGCCACGCCAGCCCTATTGATCGGCCTGTATGTCGTCTTGCAAGTTGCCGGCTTGACCAGCATCGCACTGTCATTACTCGGCGGCGCGGGGGTGATCGGTATCGTACTTGGCTTCGCTTTCCGCGACATCGCCGAGAACTTCCTCGCCAGCCTGCTACTCAGCATTCGTCGGCCATTCCGTGCTGGCGATTTAATCGAAGTTGCCGAACAAACTGGCATTGTCCAAAACATGAATACGCGCACCACCATTCTGCTTTCACCAGAAGGTAATCACATCCAAATCCCTAATGCCACCGTGTTTAAAAGCATTATTAATAACTATAGTGCATCAGATGCACGGCGTAATGTGCTCAGTATTGGCATTGGCTATGATGCCCCAGTAAGTATGGCACAAAGCCTACTGATCGAAATTGTCGGTAGCCATGAGGCCGTACAAAAAGATCCGCCACCACTGGCTCTGGTCGACACCCTTGGCGCCGCCACAGTTAATTTAAAAGTCTATTATTGGTACAACGGCGCACAATACGACAAACTCAAAGTGCAATCTGCCTTGCTACGCCTGATCAAGCGCAAACTCACTGATGCAGGTATATCCATGCCGGACGATGCACGTGAAGTCATCTTCCCTCAAGGTGTACCGATTATTCAGGCAGGTAGTGAACCACAGCCATCTTCTGCCAGCAGCACTCAGCCAGAACAAATGCCACAGCGCAGCGAGCAAGACGAACAAAGTGTGACCCCAGCCGAAGGTGATCTCGTTAATGAACGTAAAGACATTGAGGCCCAGAGCGCTAATGCAGATTTACCAGAAAGCCAACAGAATCTTTTGAAGGACTAAGCAACATGCCAACCAATGAATCCGACATCAATCAATCAGGCATCCGCGTTGATCCTGAGCAAGTTGCCATTGAATCAGGGTGGAAACGCGCCTTATACGATGAGTTCAGCGCACCATACTTTAGCGTGATCAAGCAAAATTTACTCGAAGCAAAGCATGCAGGTAAAGTCATCTACCCACCCGGCAAGCAGATTTTTAATGCCTTTGACCGAACCCCTTTTGACCAAGTCCGTGTCGTGATTATCGGTCAGGACCCTTACCACAGGCGAGGCCAGGCAATGGGGCTTTCATTTTCCGTACCGCAAGGGATAGCTGTACCACCCTCGCTAAAAAATATTTACAAGGAACTCGCCCGTAGTATTGAAGGTTTCCGCGTGCCAAACCATGGCGACTTATCCGCATGGGCCGAGCAAGGCGTGTTATTACTCAATGCCTCACTAACGGTTGAAGAAGGAAACGCTGGCAGCCATTCGCGCATTGGTTGGCAACAATTCACCAACGCTGCCATTGCCCGCCTTTCCGAGCAACGCGAAGGTATTATCTTTCTTTTATGGGGAAATTTTGCCAAGCAGAAAGCCGCATTAATCGATCAAGAAAAGCACCATATTCTTACCGCAGTCCACCCTTCACCGCTGGCTGGTGGTGCTTTTATCGGTTGCAATCATTTCGCAGAAACCAACCGTATTCTGCAAGCGCGAGGTGAAAAGCCAATCAACTGGCAAATTTAAGCAAACGCTGCCCATAAAAAAGCCGGGGTCAAAGCCCGGCTTTTTTGCATAAGCATGAGGTAAAAAATTACAGTGCACCAACGCCCGAATTAACACTCCAAGACTGTGTACGGCCTTTGGATTCTGTGAAGTTGTAGTCAACAACGCGCCCTGTTGCCAGAGAGATCAACACTTCCAAATACTGCGACTCTTGGCGTGCCGTTACTGCATTATCAGCAAGCAGGCCACCCGCAACAGCACCAAGCGAACCGGCAATAACCGAACCACTACCACCGCCAATTTGGCTACCAAGTAAACCACCGGCAATCGCACCACCTGTGCCCGCTGCAGCCTTCTTGATCTCATCACTATTGCGATAGCCATAAGTCAGCTTTTTAACACCTGTTTTTTGGTTCAACTCCAATGTCACAGGTTCACCAAACATGGCACGAATCTGCTGTTCAGTCGTAACACCACGCTGAATTTGGTTCACTTGAGCATAATCCATACGCGTGCCCGTAGCGATACAGCCTGATAGAAAAGTTATAGCCAACAAGCCAGCCAGCCCATATTTCAATAAAGATTTCATACTAACTCCCTACACTTAATAAAAATTCATTTAAGAGCAAAAACCGATAATCGTCAAGCTCTTACACCAGCTATTTTTTACAGATACATTCTCATGAAATACCCATCATTGCCGATAATCAGAATAGCCGATATTCTGAAATACTGCTATTGCAAGTTTTCGAGACCAAGTTCATTATAAATTGCCTTATCCGAGATAAATAACTTTCCATGCACGCATTTTTCTCGACAAAACGTTTTATTGTTCTGATCGCTCTACTCATGGGGCTGACCGCCTTTGGCATAGATGCAGTGTTACCCGCATTTCCAGAAATGACGACCGACTTTTCACTGCCACTTGCGGAGGAGAACCGTATCCAACAAGTCGTATTCATGTTCATGCTTGGCTTCGCCTTATTTCAATTACCCTTCGGTACATTAGCTGATGTTTTTGGGCGTAAAATCATCCTCTGCACCGGTATCGTGATTTATATCATTGCCTCGGCTTCCGTCATATTCATTGATGACTTCACCTACCTGCTGATAGCACGCTTTATGCAAGGCGTCGGGCTTGCAGCACCGCGTGTTATCAGCCTAACTGTAGTACGGGATGTCAGCTCCGGTCGGCTGATGTCAAAAATCATGTCATTTGTCATGATGGTATTTATTATTATCCCGGTCATGGCGCCAGCTATAGGCCAAGTTGCGCTCAATTACGGCTCGTGGCACAACATATTTTGGCTATTCGTCATGATGGGCTCAATCGCGCTGGCATGGGTCATCATTGATCTCCCTGAAACCCTGCACGCAGAACACCGTAGCCGTTTCAGCATGGCCAATATTGGCCATGCCATCAATCAATGCCTTACTCATAAACCAACCCTGATTTACCTTGCCATGCTCGGCATGCTATTTGCGATGCTCATGATATACATTAGCCAATCCGAACAAATATTTCAGCGCGACGTCTATGCACTCGGCGACCTCTTCCCGCTCATCTTTGGCATCACCGCCAGCGGTATGGTGCTAGCCTCACTGCTCAACTCAAAGCTGGTCATGCGTCTTGGGATGCATAAAATGGTTCACTACGCACTCATTGCCATGTTAGTCAGTGATACCAGCATGCTATTTGCGACAATGTTATTTAGCGGCAAAATGCCATTATTGCTTTTTGTCGCGTTGCTGATGGTTCATATGTTTTGCTACAGCATACTCATGCCCAACCTCAATAGCCTGATTCTCGAACCACATGCCAAAATTGCCGGCACTGCATCAGCATTGGTTGGATCAGTCATGACAATTATTGGCGTCGCAATTGCACACTTCATCTCAGGCCTATTCAACGGAACGCTCTACCCAATTGCCATCGGCTATATCAGCATCACCGCCTCAGTATTTATACTGAATATTGTCGTCTGCCGCATAACGCACCATCAACAGGAAAGAGCCAATACTGATTATGGCACTTAAAATAACGTTGATATTATTTGTATAATTTTTATTCACAAACTACCTTCAGCCCGACAGCATGATAAACTGACAAGTGACGTTTACTAAAATACCATTTAAGGAGATAAAAATGGATCCACGTGTAGAAAAGCTTGAATCTGACTTGGCTGACGTTCGTAAGGACTTTGCTGAAATCAGTAAGACACTGAAAAGCCTCGCAGAGAGCAAAGCTGATGAATATCAAAACCGTGCACGTCGTGCGTATTACGACGCTGCTGACCGCGCCCAAAACATCTGGGAAGACGTCAGCGACGCTGGTGAAGAATACTACTACCGCGCACGCGATCAGTTCAGCGACAGCATTGATGACCTGAACGACTGTGTTCGTGAGAAGCCACTGCAGTCACTTGCTATCGTTGCAGGTATTGGCTTTGTTATCGGCTTCCTGACTCGCCGTTAATGAGAGCATTACTGAAAGCCCTTTTTGTTAAAGGCCTCGTACAGTTTGGTGTCAGTGCGGGACTTAAATCGAAAGCGCCGAAGTATATTTTGCTGAAAATCATTGCTGGCTGCCTATTTTTGGTAGCCAGTATCTTCGCGTTAATTGCCGGGCATGAAATTCTACTTGAATACTACGATCGCCCGATTGTTAACCTGATTTTTGCCGCTGGCTTTGCATTAATCGCCATCATCATTTTGATTACGGTCTCAATTAAGCGCAAGCAGCATCAAAGCAAAAGCCCTATCGACGCTCCTCTGCGAACTCTTGAACAGTTGGGTGATCGTGCTCAAGTTCAGGCCAAGTATCTCGGTGAAAAAGCCGAAACGGTTATCCGCCGTAAGCCAAGTAAAGCGGTACTTGGTGTAGCGCTTGTTTCACTGATTCTCGGCTGGCGTACTGCTCGGAAGAGATAAACAAGCCCATCTGTTATAAAAAAGCGCCGTAATGGCGCTTTTTTATTGCCTGATCTTTCAAAACATATCATCCAACCAATACCAAGCTAAACGCTATGTAGAAATTATTATTCAACAACAAAAAAGCCGCCTGAAACAGGCGGCTTTACAGCAAGATAATGCTTAATCTCTTGGTTTGCTCTCAGCAACCCGAGCTTTGAGTTTTTGGCCGGCTTTAAAGCTAACCACACGGCGGGCAGAAATAGGAATTTCTTCACCGGTTTTTGGGTTACGACCAGGGCGCTGACTTTTGTCACGCAATTCAAAGTTGCCGAAGCCGGATAGTTTTACCGGCTCACCATCAGCCAGACATGCACGGATTTCTTCAAACATGTCATCAACCATTTGCTTGGCATCATGGCGTTCGAGCCCTACCTGCAAAATAATCGATTCGACGATATCGGCTTTGGTTAATGTCATGGATTCACCTTAATTCTGCGTTAAACGATTGTTGTAGTTTTTCGATAAGGGCGGCAATCATACGCTCAACTTCTTCATCTTGCAAGGTTTTATCCTCTGCTTGAAGAATAATTGCAATAGCAAGACTCTTTTTATCCTTACCGAGGCGTTCACCTTCAAATTGGTCAAAGAAGAATGTGTCAGCAAGCCATTCTCCAGCCTCATTACGTACCAATGCTGCAATGTCTGCAGCCGCGACTGACTTATCAACGACTAACGCCAAATCACGGCGTACAGCCGGGTATTTACCTATCGCATTGAATACCGGCACATCAGCTGCACGTAATGCCGAACAGGCAAGCTCAAACACCCACACGGCACTTCCTTTCATACCCAAAGTCTTTTGTAGATTTGGGTGTAGTGCACCGACGCAGCCAACGTATTGACCATCAATAAACACATCCGCACCCTGCCCGGGATGCAGGTAAGCTTGCTCAGTTGGTAGATATTCACCACGCCCATCAAGCAGTGTTTCAACCACACCTTTGACATCATAGAAATCGACCAAATGCCCATCCTGTGCCCATTGCTCAGGATACATACGGCCACACATCACACCGCCAATACGCATTTCCTGCGTACAATCAACAGCGCGAGTACCGTTAGGAATAAATACTTTACCTGTTTCAAACAGACGTAAATCAAGCTGTTGGCGATTGCGGTTATACGCCACTGTATTGACCAATCCTGGCAACAGACTAAGGCGCATTTCAGCAAGCTGTGCACTGATCGGATTATGCAATAAGATTGCTGCGTCGCCCGGGAAAAATGCTTCATGGCTAGCACGATCAATAAAGCTATAAGTAATAGCCTCATTAAAGCCTGCTCTGATCAGTTCTTCGCTGTGTCCATAGAGGCTGTTTTGTGTCTCTCGCGGGCGATAATCAACCACAGGCACAACCGCATCAACTTTGTCATACCCATCAACGCGGACAATCTCTTCGATTAAGTCTTCCTCTATCGCCATATCAAAGCGCCAGCTTGGGGGAGTGATCGACCAGCCATTATCTTGACTGCTTACACTACATCCAAGGCGCTTAAAAATGGTCTCTATCTGCGTATCTTCGTAACTACGGCCAACGCGCTTGGCAATAGCATCACGGTGCAGAGTAATTGCTGCACGCTGCGGCAATTTATCACTGTGCTCATCTGCGACAATATCGTGCACCGTACCGCCACAAATATCTGTGATCAACTGGGTCGCAAGAGCCATTGCTGCTTGCTGCAGGGTAAAATCCACCCCACGTTCAAAACGTTGCGCACTGTCACTCGCCAAGCCATAACGCCGCGCTTTACCTGCAATACAAACTGGATCAAACCATGCTGCTTCCAAGACGATATTGCGGGTTTGTGCGTGGCAGGCACTGTCAGCCCCACCCATCACACCGGCAAGTGCCAGTGGTTTTTGCGCATCTGCAATCAGCAATACGTCATCATCAAGCTCTGCTTTCTGCTCGTTGAGTAATTGCAACGACTCACCTTTTTTAGCGAATCGCACAACTATCCCGCCATCAATTTTATCGCCATCAAATGCATGCATTGGCGTACCGAGTGCCATCATCACATAGTTAGTGACATCAACCACGGCATCATGCGGACGCACACCAGCACGACGCAGGCGCTCAGCCAACCATAATGGTGTCGGTTTGCTCAGATCGACATTTTTGATCTCACGTGCAAGATACAGTGGGCAAGCTGAAGCTGCTTCATTTTGTACGCTAACTGTCGCTGCTTGAGAGCTCGCACTGTCTGCAGCCGTCTCAAGATCAACATCAGTATTGAATAAAACGCCAGCTTCGCGCGCCAAGCCGCGAACGGAAAACGCATCAGCACGGTTAGGGGTTAAATCAATATCCAAGATGGTATCATCGAGTTCTAACCAGCTACGGATATCCTCACCGACCGGTGCATCTTCAGGCAAAATCATCAAGCCGGCAGGATCGTCACTGATGCCCAGCTCACGCGCCGAACAAAGCATGCCATGAGATGGCACACCACGTAGCTTGGATTTTTTAATTTTAAAATCACCTGGCAATACAGCGCCGACCAATGCTGTTGGTACTTTCACACCTTGCGCGACATTCGGCGCACCACAGACAATTTGCAACAACTCATCCGCACCAACATCGACCGTTGCCACGCGCAGCTTATCTGCATCAGGGTGTGCTTCCAGCGTTTTCACTTCACCAATCACAATTTTACTGAATGCAGGTGCGGCAGGGATAACCTCATCCACTTCCAAGCCCGCCATTGTGAAACGCTGTGCCAATTCATCAGCAGGAAGATCAAGGCCATGTGCCTTGAGCCAATTCATACTCAAACGCATAACTTTACTCCTTATTCCCCTGCTTGAAACTGACACAAAAAGCGCACATCATTTTCAAAAAACATCCGTAAATCATTAACGCCATAACGCAGCATCGCCAATCGCTCAATTCCCATACCAAAAGCATAGCCCTGATAGCGCTCAGGATCGATATTCACATGGCGCAATACATTCGGGTGAACCATGCCACAGCCCAATACCTCAAGCCATTTATCGACCTTACCATTTGCATCGGCAAACCCAATATCAACTTCTGCAGATGGCTCAGTGAATGGGAAAAAAGATGGGCGAAAGCGCACTGCCAAATCATCACGCTCGAAGAATGCGCGCAAAAAGTGAATCAAGACACCTTTAAGATCAGCAAACGTCGTGTGTTCATCAATCACCATACCTTCGACTTGGTGGAACATCGGCGTGTGCGTCACATCCGAATCAGAGCGGTACACTCGCCCTGGCGCAATAAAACGCAGTGGCGGCTGTTCGGTTTCCAGCGTCCGAATTTGAACATTCGACGTATGCGTACGCAACACCGTCTGTGGATCAAAATAAAAAGTATCCTGCATAGCGCGCGCCGGGTGGTGTGCCGGAATATTGAGTGCTTCAAAGTTATGAAAGTCATCTTCAATTTCCGGGCCTTCTTTTACGGCAAAGCCAAGCCGATCAAACCAATCTTCAATACGACGACGGGTCAAGGTTACCGGATGCCAGCTGCCAACCGCTTCTTTGCGCCCAGGCAAAGTGATATCAATACGCTCGGCTGCAAGCTTAGCCGCCAACGCCGCCTCTTGTAACTCACTTTGGCGCGCTTGCAGTGCCTGCTGCAATTCACCCTTGGCTTCGTTGATAATTTTGCCTAATAGTGGTCGCTCGGAAGGCTCCGCTTTACCCAGCATTTGCATATGCCCGGCAAATAGTCCCTTCTTTGACAGATAAGTATTTTTGACGTCATCCAACGCACTCAAATCATTGGCATTAGCCAACGCTTGCAGCGCATCACGCAACGTCTCATCAAGTGCTTGTTGCAGCGCTTGTTGTGAAGCTGATTCGCTCATTGGGGAATATCCACAGAATGATAATAAACGAAGCATCATAGCAAAATGCCTGAACCATGCCTACCATTGCATCACTTGATGCAGCCACTTGACTATAGTAGTCCATGAAATTTCGATCATCTCTCCCTAACTTGATCAGCCAATAGATTCGTTTTCCCGTAGTATTGCCAAAATGAATTATCGCTCGTACGTAAAAAACCTGACAATAGACACCTGTCAGTGACGAAATATCACAACCTGCGTCGTGAACAACCCTTAAAAATTCGAGGTTAAGTTAAGGTAGCCAAAATGGGACAAATCAACTTATTACTACCAAATACCATCTATTATTTGGTCAGCACTAGACATAACCTCCACAATATATCCCGTAACTACACTCAATACTGAGCATATTAACCATAGAACACCATCTTATGAATAAAAACATCGTTATCACCACCTCATCCTGCGGCCTTGACTATTACGACCAGCCACATAACATCTATACAATTTACGGGCATGCACAAATTAAAGGTGAAGGCAATCTGATCAGCCTCACAGATATTGAAGATTTTTGCGCCATCCAAATGCGAGAACATCACCTGCAAGATAAAACCAGCAACATCACATTTATCTCCCCAAGTGTTGAGGAGATTAGCGCCAACCTCAATGAATTACTGGCTGCTGGGTATGAGCAATTATTTGTGGTCGTTTCAGAACAACTTGACTGTTATCGAAATTTCACGCTTGCCATCGATAAGCTCAGCGAACAAAACCAAGCAAAAATAAATCTTTATGGCTCAGTCACACAAGGATTTTGTGCCGGATTATTGGCGGTATACGCAGAACGACTACTGAATAAAGGCAGATCGCCAACATCAATTATCAAAGAGTTGGCAACACTAGAGCGTAACAGCATAATGCTCTATTGCGTGATGGATTTAGAATACGCACCAAAAACTATTTTTGTGGATATACTGCGCAAGCAATCACCACAACACCATGCCCGGTTCCCTATAGCAGTAGCCACAGGTGAAGGGGAAATACGCTACATCACAGCAGTAAACAGTGAAGAAGCACTAGTAGATCAGTTTACCAATGAAATACGCCGTTATATCGGTAATGCGCCATATTCGGGTTATGTTATATGCCCCAGTAACCACAGCATCAGTGAGTGGTTCTGCACAACACTCGCTGAAAAACTGGGGGAGAACCATATTGCCACCATGCCAATCACCCCGGTGATGGCACAGCTTGCCGGCCTAAATTGCCTTGCAGTTCGCGTTTACCAAACAGATGAAACTCCTTGGGCTAAGTAAAGCTACAGCCTTATCGACTTATACCAAAGAAGTATCACTTGTGGGAAATGCCATATTTTTAGAACACTGGAACAGTACTACAGTGCAAAAACCGCCATCTCAACCAGCTTACCTTCACTTGAGTACGCACAAAAAACGGCCACTAAAGTGGCCGTTTTTTGCATCTCTGTAAAGAAAATTTACAGTGCTGCTTTCGCTTTTTCAGTCAGTGCTGCAAAGACAGCTTTATCATAAACTGCCAACTCAGCAAGAATCTTGCGGTCAACAGTGATACCAGCTTTCTTCAGACCGTTGATAAAGCGGCTGTAAGACAAACCATGCTGACGAGCACCCGCGTTGATACGGATAATCCACAGCTGGCGGAACTGACGCTTCTTGTTACGGCGGTCACGATAAGCGTATTGACCCGCTTTGATGACTGCCTGATTAGCAACACGAAATACCTTACGGCGAGCGTTGTAATAACCTTTAGCTGCTTTCAGAACCTTCTTGTGACGCGCACGCGCAGTGACGCCTCTTTTAACTCGTGCCATGCTTTACTCCTTAACCGATCATTTGCTTGATTGCTTTAACATCACTTGCGTGTACCTGTGAAGTACCGCGCAGATGACGCTTACGCTTGGTCGGCTTTTTGGTCAGGATGTGACGCAGATGTGAACTGGCACGCTTGTAACCATTTTTGGTCTTTTTGAAGCGCTTTGCGGCGCCTCGGTGTGTTTTCATTTTAGGCATGGTAATAACTCCGCATTGTATTGTTTAGCCTTTTATCTTTTTGTTACCTACAAAAGTAGGTAACCCCTTAAATACGCAAAAGCCGTGCGGCGCAAGCGCTGCACGGTTATCGCGTGAATGTGACGTAATTACTTTTTAACTGGTGATAAGACCATCGTCATTTGACGGCCTTCCATACCAGCTTTTTGCTCTACCGTACCCACTTCGGCCAAATCGGCTTCAATGCGGTTGAGCAAATCACGCCCGAGGTCTTGGTGTGCCATTTCGCGGCCACGGAAACGTACCGTGACCTTGGCTTTATCGCCACCTTCGAGGAAACGGGTCAGGTTGCGTAGTTTGACCTGATAGTCTCCCTCGTCCGTCCCAGGACGGAATTTGACCTCTTTTACTTGGATGCGCTTCTGATTTTTCCGCGCTTCCTGTTGCTTCTTTTGCAGCTCAAACCGGAACTTGCCGTAATCCATGATTCGGCACACTGGTGGTTGTGCATTTGGTGCGACTTCCACTAGATCCATATTCTGGTCATAAGCTGCCTGCAAAGCTTCATCAATTGATACGACGCCGCGCTGTTCGCCATCGGCATCGACCAGTCGAATTTCTTTATCGGTGATCTTATCGTTAACCCGAGTTTCTTGTTGCTTAGCTATTGCTAAATCTCCTGTGCTTTGGTCTCAATCTTGTCGCGCATGAGTGCTGCGAACTCGCTCACGGCCATTACGCCAAGATCGCGCCCGTCTCGCGTACGTACTGCTACGTTTTCAGATTCCTTTTCACGGTCTCCGGCAACCAGCAAATACGGTATGCGCTCTAAAGTGTGTTCGCGGATTTTAAAGCCAATCTTCTCATTACGCAAATCTTTTTCGATGCGGAAGCCCTGTGCAGTCAATTTTTCATCGACTTCGCTGACATAATCACCCTGCGCATCGGTAATCGGCATAACAACGGCTTGGACGGGAGACAACCACAACGGCATCCAGCCAGCATACTGCTCAATCAGGATACCGATGAAGCGCTCCAGCGAACCGAGTATTGCGCGGTGGATCATAACCGGCGTTTGTTTATCGCCATTTTCATCGATGTATTGCGCACCAAGACGCCCCGGCATTGAGAAATCAAGCTGCACTGTTCCACACTGCCAGCGGCGACCAAGACTGTCTTTCAAAGTGAATTCAATTTTAGGGCCGTAGAATGCGCCTTCACCAGGTTGCAGAATATAATCCAAGCCCTGCTCTTCAAGAGCAGCTTTAAGATCTGATTCAGCTTCATCCCATAGTTCGTCAGAGCCAACACGTTGCTCAGGACGAGTAGAGAGTGCCAACTCAACTTCAGTAAAGCCGAAGTCTTTGTATACATCGTAAACCATCTTACAGCACTGCTCGATCTCGCTTTTAATCTGCGCGCGAGTACAAAAAATGTGCCCGTCATCCTGTACGAAACGACGCACACGCATCAAGCCGTGCAGCGTACCTGATGGTTCATTACGGTGGCAAATACCAAATTCGGCCATGCGAATCGGCAATTCCCGATAGCTACGCAAACCTTGATTGAAAATCTGCACATGCCCCGGACAGTTCATTGGCTTAACGGCATAGTCATGCTCATCAATACAGCAAGTAAACATATTGTTGCCAAACTTATCCCAGTGGCCGGATTTTTCCCACAACGTACGGTCAAGAATCTGCGGCGCCATCACTTCCTGATAGCCATATTCACGCAATTTGCCGCGCATGTAGTTTTCAATTTCGCGGTAAATCGTCCAGCCTTTGGCATGCCAAAATACCATACCCGGCGCTTCTTCCTGGAAGTGGAACAAGTCGAGCTGCTTACCTATTTTGCGGTGGTCACGCTTTTCCGCTTCCGCCATCTGCTCAAGGTAAGCATTAAGTGCTTTTTTGTCACGGAAAGCGACGCCGTAAATACGCTGCAATGGCTCACCATTGGCATCACCGCGCCAATAAGAGCCGGATAGTTTCATCAGTTTGAATGCCTTGATGTGCCCCATGTTCGGTACGTGTGGCCCACGACACATATCGAGATATTCTTGGTGATGGTAGAGGCCGACTTGCTTGACGTCAGCATCAAAATCGTCGATCAGGCGAATTTTGTAGGTTTCGCCGCGATCATCAAATGCAGCGCGCGCATCTGCAACAGGTGTCCATTTCTTTTCGACTTCGTAGCCTGTCTTGGCCAGCTCTTTCATGCGCTGCTCAAGCTTTGCAAGATCATCAGGATTAAAGCGGTGTTCGCAAGCAACGTCGTAGTAAAAGCCGTTTTCAATTACCGGACCAATGACCATTTTTGCATCTGGCCACAGCTGCTTCATGGCATGGCCGAGCAAGTGTGCACATGAGTGACGAATGATCTCCAGACCTTCATCGTCTTTTGCAGTGATAATCGAAAGCTCTGCATTTTCATTGATCGGATCACTTAAGTCCTGCAATTGCCCATTAACACGTACGGCAATTGCTGCTTTGGCAAGCCCTGCGCCAATTGATGCCGCAACTTCTGCGCCGGTGGTCGTTCCTTCAAAAGACTTAATACTGCCATCGGGAAGGGTAATATCGACCATAGAAAACTCCTTAATTACTCTGGATCAAGTACTTGCAACACTCGACCGGCAAAAGCTATGCTAAGCTTCGCGGATAGCCAACAATGCAGTTCGAGTTTGATTTTACAAACGGGCTATTTTAGTCGATATTGCGGCAAAACCAAACTTCGGAGTTATTTTATGTACCGCATCCATCATCTTGAGCAATCACGGAGCCATCGTATTGTTTGGTTAGCTGAAGAATTGCAGCTGAATTATGAGCTGGTGACTTATAAGCGAGATCCACAAACGCTACGTGCGCCGCAATCACTATGTGCCATTCACCCTTTGGGCAAATCTCCATTGTTGGAAGATAACGGACAAGTTATTAGTGAGTCGGCAAGCATCATCGACTATCTTCTAGACCGCCACAACCATAATTTACGCCCAGCATACGACACATCCGCTTACGAGCAATACCGCTACTGGCTACATTTTTCTGAAGCCAGCCTGATGCCTTTGCTATTCGCCCGCTTGATTGTCTCACGTACTGCAAAGCCACCTATTCCAGCGCTGCTACGCCCTATCACGAGCAAAGTTGTTAATGGCATAAACAGCGCTTTTTTTGATCCAGAACTCAGCAAGCTAACAACCTACCTTGCCGATCATTTGGATCAACAGCCGTATTTCGTTGGTGAATCGTTTACAGCAGCTGATATTCAGATGGCTTATCCGGTATCAGCTTTTGCTGGTGCGCATCCCACTATCGATGCGTGGCTAGAACGTGTTTGCAGCCGCCCTGCCCAGCAGCGAGCTGTTGAAAAGGGTGCTGCTATTGAGCGACCAGGCGCAAACTGATTCCGAATCAGCGATGATAGTCGGGGCTCAGCTCGTGCACGGCCTCAATCATCGCAGCTGCGTGCTCTGGTGGTACATCCGGCGTAATTCCATGGCCTAAATTAAAGATATGACGATGGCCGTGACCGTAGTCTGCCAGTACACGCGCTACTTCTGCACGAATAGTAGTAGGATTGGCGCGCAAAATACCGGGATCAAGATTCCCTTGTAATACCATATCATCGCCAACTGTCTGTCGTGCTTTTGCCAATGACGTGGTCCAATCCAAACCCAACCCTTGAGCACCACTGTCTTTCATCAAGTCCAACCACTGTCCGCCACCTTTGGTAAACAACATCGCGGGAACTTTATTACCTTGCGCATCATTTTGCAGACCAGCAACAATCTTCTTCATGTAATCAAGAGAGAACAATGGATACGCCCAATGTGGCAATGCCCCACCCCATGTATCAAAAATCATCACAATTTGCGCACCGGCGGCAATTTGCGCATTGAGATAGTCAGTAACTGACTGCGTCAGCTTAGCCAATAAGCCGTGCATGACTTCCGGCTGCTGATAGGCGAGCTTCTTTGCTTCAGCAAAATCACGACTGGATTTTCCCTCAACCATGTAGGTCGCCAACGTCCAAGGGCTACCAGTAAAGCCGATCAGCGGCACCTTACCATTAAGCTCACTGCGAATGGTACGCACCGCATTCATCACATAATCCAGCTCATCATCCATTTTGGGCAATGGCAATGCAGCCACATCTGCTTCACTGCGCACGGTTCGTGCAAATACAGGCCCTTGACCAGAAACAAATTCCAATCCCAAACCCATCGCATCAGGAATAGTTAGGATATCGGAAAATAAAATGGCAGCGTCGAGTGCGTAACGGCGTAGCGGCTGTAAAGTTACCTCACACGCCAGATCTGCATTGCGGCATAAGTCCATAAAACTACCGGCTTCACCACGCGTTGCGCGATATTCAGGTAAATAACGCCCAGCCTGACGCATCATCCAAACCGGTGTACGCTCTACTTTCTCTCCGCGCAACACGCGCAGCATTAAATCATTGTTCTCGCTCATCTCGCCTCCGAATCAATACTACTATTATGACCCAATACGTCATAAAACCGTGGCAATTCTAAACCATCTTTTCAATCGAACCATAAAAACACAGAAGGCTGACCATACAGCCAGCCTTCAATCATATAGGGACTATCTACTTAATCATCTTTATCAAGTACCGGCCATGCTTTCGGATCAACACCACGACCAATAATTGGGAAGTTCGCAGGGTTAAATGAAAGATCCATGATACCTTTGGTTTTTATTTGACGTTCGTAGTCTTTCAACACACGCAATGCCAAGCTGCCAAGTAGCAAAATAGCAACCAAGTTGATCAACGCCATCATGCCCATTGCCAAATCTGCATAATCCCAAACTGTAGAAAGATCCGCGACACTACCGAGATACACGACCCCAAGCACACAACAGCGGAATACGATGATTGCTATATTGGCATTACGGCGGCCGGCAATATAAGCAATATTCGACTCACCATAAGAGTAATTACCCAAGACGGAAGTAAAGGCGAAGAAGAACAGTGCAATCGTGATGTAATGAACACCCCAATCCCCAACAAAGGTAGACAACGCATTTTGCGTCAATGTAATACCCTGCACATCATCAGAGCCCGGGTTATAAAATTCCGGACCAGCCAAAATGATAATAACCGCTGTAACGGTACAGATAACCAAGGTATCAACAAACACACCAAACATCTGCATAAAACCTTGTACCGCAGGATGCTTAGGCACAGTCGTTGCGGCTGCAGCAATGTTCGGCGCAGAACCCATACCCGCTTCGTTAGAGAACAAGCCACGCTTAATACCGTTTAGCATAGCCGCTGCCAAGCCACCAAATACCCCACCGGCAACCTGATCAAGGCCAAAAGCACTCTTGTAAATTACCAACAATGCTGCTGGTACATCTGCAATATGGGTAATGACTACAAACAAACCAATCAGGATATAGCCAAGCGCCATCAGTGGCACAATTACTTCTGAGACCTGACCAACACGGTGAATACCACTAAAAATAATTGGCGCGATCAATAAGACCAAGCCGATACCAACCCATTTAGTATCCCAACCAAGTGACGTTTGTAGCGCATCGGCAATCGTATTTGCCTGCGCAGCATTAAAAGCAAAGCCAAAGGCAATCAGCAAGCAAATTGCAAAAATAATGCCCAGCCAACGCTGTTTCAGCCCTCGCTCAATATAGTATGCTGGCCCACCGCGGAATTGCCCTGGATTTTCTCCGGCAACCTTATAGACTTGCCCTAGCGTCGACTCAATAAATGCCGTTGCCATACCGACTAAAGCAGTCACCCACATCCAAAACACCGCACCAGGTCCGCCAACGCTGATCGCAATGGCCACCCCAGCCAGATTACCCGTACCAACACGTGCCGCCAACGAAGTCGCCAACGCCTGAAATGAAGATACGCCATGCTCAAGCCCACCGCCGTTACGGCTATGCTTGATCAGACCAATCGTATGCGCAAACAAGCGTACTTGAACCACACGAGTCAGAACGGAAAAGTACAACCCTGCGCCAACCAGCAGTACAACCAAGACCTTGCCCCACAAGACCCCATTAATTGAGCCAACAAGCTCATGAATCCATGCCAACATACCGAACTCCAAAAAATAATTTGCTAAGATAGCACATTAACAAACATTTAAATACTGACCCAATGATTAAATTAATAATCAATTTCATTTAGAAAATAGCACATATAACTCTACCCCAATAAAAGTGCTTTAAAATCCCTAACAAGCATTGACATAGCCACGCAATAACGTACATTGCATTCCATACAACTTACTTAAAATGGTTCTTAATTAATGAGTAAAAGTATCATCACCCACACCCAGTATTTCAGCCGTGAATTTGTACGCAATACTTCAAAACCAGACAAATTTGTCGCGCCAACTATTGAAGAAGAAACTTTACACTGGATTGATTTTTCATCAAATTTAGACGCCGAAGAACTTACTAAAACACTACAACCTTACAATATCCACGAACTGGTCATTGAAGACATCTGCAACACTCGTCAACAGCCAAAAGTAGAACTTTATGACGACTATATCTTTCTCGTCTCTCGCGCCTTTAAATATAAGTCAGGCAAACTACAAGGCGAGCAAATATCAATGATCATCAAAGCCAATATGGTAATGACGTTCCGTAGCGGCCAGATAGCCATCTTTGAGCCAATGGGAGCACGCTTTGATCATCAACCCAGAGATGACGATGAGTTCAGCGCAGGATTTTTAGCCTACACCTTATTAGATTGCCTGGTAGATGATTATTTTGACGTCACCGAACATCTCATTGACAAGATAGACAAAAGTGACCGCAAACTGTTTTCACCCGATTCAAAGCTAACCTTGGCAAAGGCACATACCCTGCGCCTTGAAGCAGGCAAGCTACGCCGCTATATGCGCCGCACCAATGACAGCGTCATCCAGTTAATGCGCAACCCACACCCACTGATTGATGAACACACCAAAGTCTATTTTCGCGATATTGCTGACCACTGCTCACAAATGGTCGATACCCTCGATGGCGCACGCGATACAATCAGTTCCATTACTGATACTTACCTGAATATCCAGTCCAACCAGCTTAACTTGCAAATGCGCCTGCTCACGGTCATCACCATCATCTTTATGCCTCTAACCGTACTCACCGGCATCTACGGCATGAACTTCGACTACATGCCCGAGCTAAAATATCATTACGCCTATTTCATACTATTAGGTGTCATGGCGACAATTGTTATCGTATTATTGATCGTCTTTCGCAAAAAACGTTGGCTTTAATTATCACCACATGACATTTAAGGAGTAATTATGGGTACTGGAATCATCGGCATGATCGTCATTGGCTTTCTCGCTGGATTAATCGCACGTGCGCTGCACCCGGGACAAGACAATCTCGGCTGCCTATTGACCATTGGCTTGGGTATTGCCGGTTCATTTGTTGCGGGCTTTATTGGCCGCGGTCTCGGCTGGTACCGTGAGGGCGAGCCAGTCGGATTTTTAATGTCCGTCATCGGCGCAATCTTAATTCTCGTCGTCTACAACATGGTAACGCGTAAGCGCTAAGCCAGACGCAATGGGCATTCAATCATTCAGTAAAATGCATGGGCTGGGCAATGATTTCATTGTCCTGAATGCCCTACACGAACCTTTCGATTGGTCAGCGGCACATATTCGCGAGCTGGCTGACCGTTATACCGGTATTGGCTTTGATCAACTCTTGGTGGTCGAGCCACCCCCTTCTCCCGATACAGATTTCGCCTACCGCATATTTAATGCCGACGGCAGTGAGGTAGAGCATTGCGGCAACGGCGCTCGCTGTTTCGGGAAATACATCCGAGACCATAACCTCTGCCCTACTAAGAACCAATATCGCGTCGCCATCAAAAAAGGGATTATCGATATTGCCTATGCAGGAGAAAAAGACGGAATTGATCAATTTCGCGTGAATATGGGCGAACCAGATTTCACCCCTTTCACCACCGAACAGTGCGACCGTCTACACCAACCTATTTCTGTAAATGAGCACAATTGCTCCTTCGGTATTGTTTCTATGGGTAACCCCCATGCCGTTACCGCATGTCACGACATCACAAATGCTGCGGTCACACCTATTGGCTCAGCACTACAAAAGCACCCTCTTTTCCCTGCACAAGTAAACGTTGGCTTCATGCAAATCATCCATCGTGGTGCAATCGCACTACGTGTTTTTGAACGCGGTGTCGGTGAGACGCAAGCATGTGGCACAGGCGCATGTGCAGCCGCTGCGGTAGGTATCGCGCGAGGAGACCTCGATCAATCTGTAGCAGTAAAAATGCATCGCGGTGAACTCATCATTGAATGGTGCGGAGAAGGTCATGACCTATTTATGACCGGCCCGGCTGAAACCGTGTATCACGGCACACTGGCATGAGTTCAGGCAACGATCTTTTACTTTTACAAGACTACCTGCGCTATATCCGATACGAACGACAGCTGGCCGAAAGCAGTTGTGCCACCTACCAGCGCATACTGACCTCTCTCACACAACAAACAGACGTTCCTCTACATCAGCTTGACCAGAACGCCTTGCAAGCATTACTCAATGCCGCATATCGTAAAGGCATTAATCCACGGACACTAGTACAGCACAGAGCGGCATTACGCAGCTATTTTTCATGGCTAAACATGCAAGGCAAATGCAGTAACGACCCAACATCCGGGCTAAAACTCCCCAAGCACCGCGAGCAAGCACTACCGGAAACCCTGTCCCCAGAAGAACTTGGCCAATTACTGCAGCCACCACCCGAGGATGAAAATGATCCGCTTATTTTGCGTGATCATGCCATTGGTGAGCTGTTTTACAGCAGCGGCCTGCGCCTCGCAGAATTGGCCGCTTTAGACATTGACAGCATAGGCAAACAACATTTACGCATCCGCGGCAAAGGCGGCAAAGTACGCAACATATATATTGGCAGTAAAGCTCAAATTGCTTTGCAACGCTGGTTTTCAGTTCGTACCCAATGGAGCTCGCCAGCCGATAATGAATTGGCACTATTTCTTTCTCGACGTGGCAACCGCCTTAGCCACCGCAGTATACAATTGTCCTTAGAGCGCCTCGCACAGCGCAACCTTCCCGGCCGACACATTCACCCACACCAATTACGCCACAGTTTCGCCAGCCACATTCTGCAATCCAGCCAAGATATCCGCAGCGTACAAGAGCTTTTAGGCCATAGCAGCCTAAGCACCACACAAATTTATACCCACCTAGACTACCAACATTTGAACAAGGCATACCATCAAGCACATCCACGCGCACAAAAGCATAAAATTGATAATACCGACAAAAGTTAATAAATTATCACCTGCCATTTCATGCAATTTATTGCAATTAATACCGTAAACTCATAACATTGGTTCAGTTTTCCAACCAAAAGGTAGAGATAAATATGAAAAAATTACTGATCGCAGCCATTGCTACCACTTTTGCTACAGGTGCATTTGCTCAAGATGCTGAGCAGTGCAAAGTTGTCATTGAAGGCAATGACGCCATGCAATACAACATTGACAACTTCACCATCAACAAAGAAGCTTGCCCTGAGTTCACTGTAGAGCTTGACCATGTCGGCAACTTGCCAAAAAATGCCATGGGGCACAACGTTGTGATTTCAGCTACTGGTGATTTCCAAGCTATTGCAAATGATGGCATCAGCGCCGGTATCGATAACGACTACCTCAAGCCAGATGACGAACGCGTCATCGCCCACACTGACGTCGTTGGTGGCGGTGAAAAAACAGAAGTTAGCTTCAGCACAGCTGATCTTGAGGCTGGTGGTGACTACACATTCTTCTGTAGCTTCCCAGGTCACAGCTCAATCATGAAAGGCAGCATCACTGTCGAGTAATATCGCTTTTCGAGCAGAAACGGCTCCTTTGGGGCCGTTTTTTTATGCGGCAATTATTTACAAACGTATAGTTTTATACAAACGCTACGTACACGATGCTACACAATCAGTTACCCCACTAAACCCCAATTTATTGCGAATACTGATCGCTATCAGGAAAATTAACGCAGCTGCCAGCCGCATTCATTCAAATTATTTGGTCATCATATGACCTGAAAATATGAAAGTTTGGCACAAGGAAAAGTAATTCCACCTTGCCCAATAGTACTTACTCACATAAAATTCAGCTTTTTATTCCACCGAGGCCAACCATGCTTGATGATATACGAGAAAAGAAGACCAGCCTAACGACTTATATACTGGTAGGCCTCGCAGGTATTGGTATGTTGTTTATTGGTGTGCCATTTTTTGCCATGGATCAAAGCAACAGCGTTGCTGAAGTAAACGGACAAGATATTTCATACAACCAGTTCCAGCGCGCAGTAGGCGATATTCAACGCAATAATCCTGATCTTCCATTACAACAAGCCGAGAGTGAAGCAATGCGCCAACTCATCAGCCAGTTGGTGCTGAGCGAACATGTTGGCAAAACTGGATTCCACTACCCTGACCAAGCACTTTACGAGACAATTAAAGAGCGCTTTAACGACGAAACGGAATACCAGCACTTTTTGAACCGTATTGGGATGGACGCTGCAAACTACGAGCGCCTAGTACGCCATGATATGGCCACGCAAACGTACTACAGTATGCTGGCACAAGCGCAACGCAGTCAGCCAATTATCGCTGATACCTTTATCAAAAATATTGCTCAAAACCGCTCATTCAGTATCGTCCGCCTGCCTATTGCTGATGCCATGTCTAAGGCCAAGGTTAACGATGCCGATATTCAAGCTTATTACGATGAACACCACGAAGCATTGATGCAGCCACCAGAAGTTGCATTAAATTATGTTCTTTTTGATATTGCCACTCTGGCTGATCCAAGCAAAGTAAGCCCGCAAGCACTGGAACAAGCGCGTTCAGAATTACTCGCCAAGTCCTCAAAGCGTGATGGTGATTACTTATTATTTGATGAAAAATCCAGCGCCGAGAAAGCCCATCAAGAGCTGCTTGATGGTGTAGATTTGGCCACAATCACTGCAGCAATTGATGATGGTTCGGAAAGTGGCGAGCATGGTAAATTCAATTTGCACAGCCAAGGGGAAGGGCTTTCTCAAAAGGCAGATGATGCACTTTTTGCACTTGATAAAACGGGTGATATCTCACCTGTTCTCGATACAGATTATGGATTTATGATTGTCGTTGCAGGCCAAATTCAGCAAGGTGACGTTCCAGACGATGAAACACTCCGCCAACAAATTGCCAACGAAAATGCCCAAGCACGCTACCATGAATTGACCAACAAAGCTTTTGATGCAGCCCAAAGTGGCTCAGATATCAAGCAAATTGCTGCTCTGCTAGGAGTTGAAGCCCAACAGACTGGCCTGTTTAACCAAGAGAACCCACCCAAGCCTTGGATGAACGAAGAAGATGTCGCACCACAATTGTTTGGTGAGCAACAAGTTGGCGTCGGTGAAATGGCACAGCCGGTTGCCTTAAGCGACGACCAGAGCGTTTTCTTCGCCATCAGTGAACGCCAAGACGCCAAGCTTCCTCCTTTGGCTGATATTCAAGCTGAAGTAAAAGCATTAGCCACTCAAGCTGCTGCAGAAAAACAACTCGATACTGCAGCTGATGAAGTGAAGGCACAATGGACTGATATACAGCCTCCAGAAGCACTTATCGCGCAGCACAATGGCAGCGTCACGCAATATACAGACCTCGCTCCGGGCCAACAGCAAAACAACCTTACTGAAGACACCCTACGCGCACTTTTCCAACAAAGTGAACAGGTAGCGATATTAAATGCTGACAATGGCGATAAGCTGATTGCCCGCCTTGATAGTGTATCCAGTGGTGAAATTGATGAGGCGATACAAAACTTCATCAGCACCCAGTGGCAACGACAAGAGCAGCTCTTAAACTACCAAGGTATGCTGAGCTGGCTCACTGAACATGCTGACATCAGAATCGAACGACAACCTACCCAATAAAAAGGCCATAACAACTTAGTACTATCTACACCATGACAGATTTAAAATAGTGAGCAATCTTATCTGCTTGTTCATACAGATCTATTATGGGCGATGTTATGATTTAAATATCGCAGCAGCGATATCACTAACAACAAAGGAGAGCATTATGAACTGGGATCAAATTATGGGTCAGTGGACTCAACTCAAAGGTAAAGCCAAACAACAATGGGGTAAGCTCACCGATGATGATTTAGATATTATCGATGGTAAGAAAGATGTTCTGATCGGTAAGCTGCAAGAGCGTTACGGCTACACAAAAGAAGAAGCTGAACGCGAAGCTGATAAGTTCGATTTCTAATTCAACGAAAGTCAGCCCGGTATCGCCGGGCTGACTTTTTTATTGTATGAACCTAATTATTGCCCTTTTCAGCGGCTCAATCATGACACTGGCATTCGCACCATTCTCACAATGGTACGTTGCCATCATTGGCATGCTTGCACTGTCATGGCTGTGGTTACGCCCGGAAACAACCCGCCCTGGTTTGACAGGGTTCTTTTTTGGGCTTGGCTATTTTGGTGTCGGTTTACACTGGGTATATATTAGCTTGTACTCATTTGGCGGTGCAGCGCTAAGCTTTGCCATTTTTGCCAATATTATTCTCATTCTTTTCCTCGCACTATTCCCAATGGTCACGGGCTGGCTACTCGGTAAAATCAGCAGATCCGCCACATTACTACGTATGCTTTTGATCCCATTCCTTTGGTGTCTAGGGGAACTCGCCAGAGCATACATTCTCACAGGCTTCCCATGGCTCAGCCTCGGCTATAGTCAACTCGGCGCACCTCTGGATGGCCTTGCTCCAATTACCGGCGTATTTGGCATTTCACTGGCAGTTGCCATGATTGCAAGCCTCATTGCGTATGCATGGATCACGCACCAAAAAGCCCCCATTCTTTTTGCGCTTATTATTTTAGCTACCGTCTATATCAGCCGTACACTGCACTTCACCAACCCCGTTGGCAATCGACTCTCCGTTGCCTTGGTGCAAGGTAATATCGCGCAGACGATTAAATTTAACCCAGCCCATATGCTGGAAGGGCTTGAAAAATACGTCACACTCTCAGCAAACCGCCATGAAAGCGTCATTATATGGCCAGAAACGGCAATTCCTTTTTTGGAAAGCGACGTCACAGATAGTCATATAAAAGAACTAAACACACTATTTTTAAGTAAAAATCAGACACTTGTTACCGGTATTCCTTCTGGCAGCTGGGAAGAAGAGCGGTTTTTTAACAGCGTTATCGCTTTAGGTAGAGGCGAAGGCCGTTACGACAAACATCATTTATTGCCCTTCGGCGAGTTCATTCCGATGCGAACTTTCCTGAATTTCTTTAATGATTTTGTTGAGATCCCTTTTAATGATTTCTCTCGTGGTGATGCCAAGCAGCCACCCATGATCACAAACGGTATTCGCGCTGGCGTCTCGATTTGTTTTGAAGCGGCATTTGGCCGAGACATACGCCACGCTATGCCTGAAGCCCAGTACCTGATCAACATCAGCAACGATAGCTGGTTTAAAGATTCCATCGCAGCAGACCAACATCTGCAAATGGCCCAGATGCGCTCCCGAGAGCTCGAGCGCGAGACAGCACGCGCAACCAACGATGGCATCACTACTATCATCGACGCACGCGGTAATTTACGCAAACGCCTTCCCCGTTTTGAAGCCGCCGTGCTATCCGGCTATATCCAGCCACATATTGGTACAACGCCTTATGCTCGTTATGGCAATACCATCTTTGTCGTGATGATGGCTCTCTATGCTATGATGCTTGGTCTGTTCACCTTAACTTTAAGATCGCATGCAAGCACAGTACCAAGCCAACATCATCGAACCTGATATTCAGGAAAACTGGGGAAAACAACGCGCCTTTGAGGCCAAGCCTGACGACACGCGCGAAAAATTCTATTGCCTTTCCATGTTCCCCTACCCTTCCGGGAAACTGCACATGGGGCACGTCCGCAACTATACGATTGGCGACGTTATCAGCCGCTATCAGCGCATGCTCGGTAAAAACGTCCTACAACCCATGGGTTGGGATGCATTCGGCCTGCCTGCAGAAAATGCCGCGATTGACCGCCAAGTAGCCCCCGCTGAATGGACTTACAGCAACATCGCAGATATGCGCGGACAACTCAACCGACTTGGCTTTGCCTTCGATTGGTCTCGTGAGCTCGCAACTTGCCACCCTGAATACTACCGCTGGGAACAATGGCTATTCACGCGCTTATACGAAAAAGGCATCATTTACCGTAAGAATGGCACAGTTAACTGGGATCCTGTCGAGCACACTGTACTCGCCAACGAGCAAGTCGTCGACGGTAAAGGCTGGCGCAGCGGTGTACCGGTTGAGCGCCGTGAAATCCCGATGTATTATTTCAACATCACAGCTTATGCAGATGAGCTACTTGACGACCTTGATCAGCTTGAAGGCTGGCCTGATCAAGTTAAAACCATGCAGCGCAACTGGATCGGCAAATCACGCGGTATGGATGTCGTATTCCCTTATGCCGAAGGTGAGGGAAAACTGACTGTTTTCACTACCCGTCCGGATACACTGATGGGCGCTACTTATTGTGCCGTAGCAGCCGAACATCCACTTGCCACACAAATGGCTGAGAACAATCCTGAACTTGCCGCATTCATCAAGGAATGCCGCCAGCAAGGTGGTGTTTCAGAAGCGGAACGTGCCAAGCAAGAGAAAAAAGGCATGTTCAGTGGTGCGTATGTTCTCCATCCACTCACTGATGAAAAAGTACCTGTATGGGTCGCTAACTACGTCCTGATGGATTACGGCGAGGGTGCGGTTATGGCAGTTCCTGCGCATGACCAGCGTGACTTCGAATTTGCCACCCAGTACGACCTTACTATCAAGCAGGTTATCAACACTGGCAAAGATGACACTCTGCCAAGCACTGAGCACGGCACACTCATTAACTCTAATGAGTTCGATGGTATGGACTTTGACACGGCTTTCAATGCCATCGCCAAAGTACTCACTGAAAAAGAACTCGGCAAAACCACTATTCAATACCGCCTGCGTGACTGGGGTATTTCCCGTCAGCGTTATTGGGGCTGCCCAATTCCAGTGGTTCATACCGATGAACACGGTGACGTTCCGGTTGCAGACAAAGATCTTCCCGTCCGCTTGCCTGAAAACCTGATCCCCGATGGCAGCGGCAACCCACTCTCAAAGCTTGATGACTTTACACGTGCGAGCAGCCCGATCGACGGTAGCCCTGCACGACGCGAAACAGACACCATGGATACTTTCGTTGAGTCGAGCTGGTACTTTGCTCGCTACTGCTGCGCCAAAAATAGCGAACAGATGCTTGATGAAGAGGCCAATTACTGGCTGCCTGTCGACCAATACATCGGCGGTATTGAGCACGCCATTCTCCACCTTCTCTATGCGCGCTTCTTCACCAAGCTACTGCGTGATGAAGGTCTGCTCAAAATTGACGAGCCATTTAAGCGTCTGCTCACTCAAGGTATGGTACTGGCACAAACGTGGTATCGCGATGGAGCGGATGGTCGCAAGCAATGGTTCAACCCTGCAGACGTCGAGCCAATCACTGATGAAAAAGGCCGGATCACCGGCGGCACCCTCATCGCAGATGGCCAGCCGGTCAATTATGGTGGCATGGAAAAGATGTCCAAATCCAAAAACAACGGTATTGATCCAGCCAGTTTGGTACAGCAATACGGTGCTGATACTGCACGTCTCTATACCATGTTTGCAGCGCCACCGGAGTCCACACTCGAATGGTCGGATAACGGAGTGGAAGGAGCACACCGCTTCCTGAAGCGTCTGTGGGCTTATTGCCATGAGTTTAAAGACCAACTCGGCAATGAGCACAGCACTGACAGCAGTACACTCGACGAAAAGCACCAAGCGATTCGCCGCGACATCCATGAACAAATCCG
This sequence comes from Cardiobacteriaceae bacterium TAE3-ERU3, assembly GCA_019218315.1. Lineage (NCBI taxonomy): Bacteria > Pseudomonadati > Pseudomonadota > Gammaproteobacteria > Cardiobacteriales > Cardiobacteriaceae > Cardiobacteriaceae bacterium TAE3-ERU3. The sequence goes on from JAHUUI010000005.1 coordinate 57,978, forward strand.
CTCAGCCCGCTTCGACTACCAGCGCAGCCAATTCAACACTGTCGTCTCTGCTGCCATGAAATTGCTCAATACCCTTGGTGACATTGAGCCTGGCAATGAAGCATTGCGCAATGAAGGCGTACGCACACTGCTACTGATTTTGGCACCAATTGTGCCACACATCACGCAGCAATTATGGGTCGATCTCGGCTATGGTGAGAGTATTCTGGACGTTGCATTGCCTGAAGTGGATGAATCCGCGCTCAAGCAGGATAAACTCACTCTTGTCGTGCAAATCAACGGCAAACGCCGTGGTGAAATCACCGTCCCGGCTGATATGGGTAAAGACGACATTATTGCCACAGCACAAGCTGATGAAACCCTTGCCAAGCACCTTGAAGGCACAACTTTGCGCAAAGCGATTGTCGTACCAAATAAGCTAGTCAACTTGGTGGTTGGCTAATCGACCCGACCAATCCGGCTTAAATCATGCCGGATTGGTCATTGACTCAAAGGTATACCATGAAAAAGATCCACATCTTTACCATCGTTTTATTGACAACATTCATTACTGCCTGCGGCTTCCATCTCAAAGGACAAGAGCAACATAGCACCAAAATTCACGCTATTTACCTTGACTGCGCATGTGACGACGCATTAGCTGAAAACATCGTCTCACAACTACAAGCACGCAATATTCAGCTGATTAGTGACCCAACCAACGGACTCGCTCTATCCATATCAAATGCTCGGGAAAACTCATTCAATACCGCTATCGGTGATAATGACCGGAGCAAAGAGGTTGAACTCACCATCGGATTCGATGCTCGAGTTGAACGTAATGGCAAATTTTTGGGCCAACGCCGTATAGAAAGTAGTGCCTATGTACAATACAACAGCGATACTTATCTCGGCAGCAGTGCTGAAGCTGCGGAAACACGCCACCGCTTACAACGAGAAAATACGGACAAGCTGATCCGCTTCCTCGAATCAGTAAGCGCGAAATAACTCAACCAATGAATATTCAAGCCGAGCAAGCCCCCCAGCACTTCGACAAGCAAAGCAGTACGCCCGTAACCTTAATCTACGGCGAAGAAACATTGCTCAATGTCGAAGCTGCTGATGCTTGGCGGCAATGTGTCCTAAAAGAAGGCTATAGCGAGCGCCAACGCCTCGACAGCGATGGTGGTTTCCGCTGGCCGACTCTACTCAATGAATTTGACACACCATCGCTGTTTGCCAGCAAACGCGCTATAGAGCTGCACAGTGACGATAAAAAGTTCAATAAAGCAGCCGGTGAAATACTCAAAGCGCTTGCCTCACGGCAATCTGACAGTATTCGCCTCCTGATCTACGCACCAAACCTTGAGAAACCGCATACCGCCGGTTGGTATAAAGCTTTATTTAACGGCCAAAATACCGTGGTGCAAAGTAAAGCCCTTTATCCCAGCACTCTGGCCCGACAAATAGACCAACGCTTGCGTAACGCCAAGCTACACCTCACAGAAGATGCATATCAGCGCCTGATGGATTATTGCCAAGGTAATTTGCTTGCCGCACAGCAGGCTATTGACCGACTCAAAATTCATCCTGAGCACAAAAGCGTCATAGGCCCTAATCTACTCAGCGATTTACTTTCAGATGTTTCACATTTTGGCGTATTTACCTTAAGTGACGCTTTACTCAGCGGGCACTGGCTCGAAGCATGGAAAATCACCAACAAACTGCGCGACGAACATGCTGACCAAGCAACGCTTGTCACATGGCTAATCCAGCGTGATATGAATACATTGCTGCAACTACACACCCTTCCCCCGCAGCAACACGGTGATATGTTCAAGCAATATCGGCTCTATAGCCCACAGCAACAGAAGCGCTACCAGCAAGCCAAGAAACGCTTTTCCCCGGCATTGATCCGGAACACACTAAAACTCTGCGCCAAGCTCGACCGCCTCACCAAAGGTGCCGAAGCTGGTGATTTTTGGCTCACACTCAGTCAGTACCTACTATTACTCGCTCAGCGCCATCATGCGACTCGTTAGTATGAGGTATCATAAATGCCGTATGTTTGCTGCACCCACTCCCTGCTTCGCTGGATTTTCAAGCCACGCAGCAATAAGCTATGATGTACTTTTTAACCTGACAAACATGCAAATGATTTCACCCCCCAAACATAATAGTTCTCTACTACGTGCGATATCGCATACTTGGCAAGAGATAGCATCTATTTGGGCGATGAGATTGTTTAGCGTGATAAACAACTCATAGCAGTATGGCTAACCCTTCGCCCCCACCTCTCAATCAAGCCATTGATGGCACCATCAGTCACTGGAATGATGAGAAAGGCTTCGGCTTTATCCAATACAAAGCCAAATCACCCGGTGTATTTTTCCATATATCCAGCTTTGCCTATCACCACAGCCGACCACAAAAAGGCAATAAAGTCGTTTTCATTGCTATGGAAAAAAATGGTCGCTATAGTGCACAACGCGTTGTACTGGCTAAAGATGCAGACAGCATCAACGGCGACAACATCATCGACAACACCCAACTGCCACCACATCTTGCGGAAGGTTTCATTTTCGCCCTGATCAGTATTTTTTTCTATGCTGCGTTAACCTATATTTCTGCACCGCTTGCCATTGCTTCATTGATCATCAGCAACCTGACCTATATGCTTTACAGCTTGGACAAGCAGGCCTCTCTTCAGCATCGTCAGCGCATCCCCGAAGCCAGCTTACACATTGCAGCCATACTTGGCGGCTGGCCTGGTGCTTTAATTGCCAGAGCGCTACTGCGCCATAAAACCAAGAAAATCCGCTTTGTCATCTTTTTTTGGCTGAGCATCATCATAAATTTTGCCGCACTTTACGCCCTGGTACTTTTTATTCCTGAGCATCTTGATTACTTCAACCATTACATCATGTCTTATTTGGGCTTTTAGTGCCGTAACATTGCTTGCACGAAAAGTTATTTGTATGATGCAGGTTTACCTTAATTGATCTAACACCATGAGTATCATTGCCCAACTGGGTCAGCAGGCAAAAAGCAGCGCGAGAATTCTTGCCAATGCAGGTAATCAGCAAAAAAGTGCTGCGCTACACGCTATTGCAGACAGCATCCTCACAATGCAGGATCAGATACAGCAAGCTAACCAAAAAGATTTGACTGCTGGTCGAGCCAAGGGCTTAAGCCCTGCGTTACTCGATCGACTGGAGCTGACGCCAGCAAGACTACAGAGCATGACTGACGGTATCCGCCAAATCGCCACGCTCAGCGATCCCGTTGGTGAAATCAGTAAAATGCGCACCAATGACAAAGGCCTGCAAATCGGCAGAATGCGCGTTCCACTCGGTGTTATCGGTATCATCTATGAATCACGCCCAAACGTCACGGCAGATGCTGCTGCACTGTGCCTCAAATCTGGCAATGCTGCCGTTTTACGTGGTGGCTCAGAGGCCATCCACAGCAACCGCGCCATCATGGCGGCTATTCAGCAAGGATTAGCCCAAGCAGGATTACCAGAACATGCCGTGCAGTTGGTCCCAGACACTGATCGTGCTTTGGTCGCAGAGTTACTCAATGCAGCAGAATATATTGACGTCATCATTCCACGCGGTGGCAAAGGATTGGTCAAGCTGGTCAGTGAGCAGGCAAAAATGCCGGTCATCAAGCATCTCGACGGCCTTTGCCACACTTATATCGATCAACACGCAGATATGAACAAAGCGCTGCGTATCGCCGATAACGCCAAAACCTACCGCTATGGTATCTGTGGCGCAACCGAGACGCTACTCGTCCATCAGGGCATTGCTGAAGCCTTTTTGCCACGCATTGCCGAGATTTACGCTGACAAAGGAGTGGAAATACGTGGCTGTGAACAAACCAGAGCCATTCTAAGCGCTCATACAGCTGAAATTAATCCAGCCAGCGATGATGATTGGTCCACTGAATACCTCGCGCCGGTGATTGCGATTAAAGTCGTTGCCGATTATGATGCCGCCTGCGCACACATCGACAAATACAGCTCAAAGCATACCGATGCCATTGTGACTGAGCATTTCAGCACCGCGCAACGCTTCTTGCGCGAAATTGATTCCGCTTCAGTCATGGTCAATACCCCAACTTGCTTTGCTGATGGCTATGAATATGGCCTCGGTGCAGAAATTGGCATCAGTACAGACAAAATACATTGGCGTGGTCCTGTCGGGCTTGAAGGGCTCACCGTAGAAAAATTCATCGTCATCAGTGATGGCGTTACCCGTTAAACAACATTATTTACACACAAAATTGGAATTTTATGAACGTAGAACAACTTAAAGAACTCGTCCACGCAAGCCTTGAAGACATGAAAGGCGTCGATATTCAGACCATCGAATTAGCTGGCAAAAGTGACATCGCCGATTACATGGTCGTCGTCAGTGGTACTTCTGATCGCCACTTGCACGCCATGGCAGACAAAGTCGTCACTGACAGTAAAGCAGCCGGCGTGCCACCAATTGGAGTAGAAGGCGAAGACAGCCGCGACTGGGTACTGGTTGACCTCGGCGACATCATCGTACATTTGATGCGCCCTGAGACGCGTGAACTCTATGCGCTGGACAAGCTGTGGTCATTGCCACCAACTCGCGGCTAAACCATTGAGATTCGATCTGTCATTGCGTACAGATCGATTTCCCGTCGCCTATACTTAACATCCACGACTGAGAAACAAATGATGCGCCCACTTTGGACCCTGACTTTACTCTGTGTACTCACCGCTTGTTCCACAGCCTACTATGGGACTATGGAAAAATTTGGTGTTTACAAACGCGATATCCTCGTTGACCGCGTCGTCTCGGCACGCGATGCGCAAGACGACGCAAAAGCCGAGTTTCAATCAGCACTAGAGCAATTTGGTTCAGTCGTGTCGTACAACGGTGGTGAGCTGGAAGCAACCTATAAGCGGCTTGATGATGCTTATAAGGACAGCGAGTCAGCAGCTAAGCGTGTTGATGAGCGCATTCGTGCCATAGAGCGCGTCGCAGAGGATTTATTTGACGAATGGGAAGATGAGCTCGACGAATACAGTAATGCTTCGCTACGCGCAGATAGTGAGCGACAACTGCGCGATACCCAGCGTGAATATCAGCGTCTTATCCGTGCGATGAAGGCCGTACAAGCGAAGATTCCACCTGTACTAACCGTATTCCACGATCAAGTACTTTACTTAAAGCACAATCTCAATGCCCGTGCAGTTGCCGCATTACGCGGTGAATATCGCAACGTCCAAGGCAATGTATCGCGCTTGCTAAACGAACTTGACGCATCTATTCGCGAGGCCGATCAATTTATTCAGCGTATGAAATACACTCAGGGTCAATAAATCACTTCCATGAAAAATGATCCTATTGCGCGCTATTCAACAGATTTTATTATCCGTTGTTGGCCTTTTTTACTGGTATTTGCTGTTTTTTCTATCGCTGGCTTAGCCGCACAAAGTTATTTTGGCAAAGTTGATCTGCATTTAATGCTGGTGACTAAAGGTACGCCGGCTTTGGATCACGCCTTTCAGTTTATTACCGACTTAGGAGACTTGCCTTTCGCATTGTTGGTTGCTGCAGTCATTGGCTGGCGCTATCGCTGGGGTGGGGTTGGCTTTTACGTCGTTGCCTGCTTATTACAGCTGATCATCGTGCAAGCACTCAAGCATGGACTGTTTGCCCATCATCTGCGGCCAATCCATTTCTTTCAAGAGATGGGCATCACGGTACACAGTATTGCCAGCGTTGATCAAGGCATGTACTTCCACTTCCCTTCGGGCCATACCGCGATGACTTTCACCGCCTTCTTGTGCCTGGCAACATTTAGTCACCGGCGCTGGTGGCAGTTCGTCTGTGGGCTGCTCGCTGTAGCCGTCGCCTATTCTCGGCTTTATCTCGCGCAGCACTTTATCCTTGATACCATCGCTGGCGCGACTATTGGCGTTCTATGCGTTATTGCTAGCTATTATGGCTGGCAAGCAATCGTCGCACGCAAGCAATTACGCGACAGTGAATCTAACCACATATAGCCCGGGCGAAACAAAAAGCCCGGCCATATAGCCGGGACTTGATGTTTCACAACAAGCTTGTGCGCTATTGCGCCTTACCTGAAGGAGCTTGCGCTTTCTTTGCTTCTTTTTCCGCTTTACGCTGCTCAATCAAATCAGGGACTTCACCGCCAATATGCGTCTCACCACGTGCTTTAGCGAGCTGAATTTGGCGTTCACGCTCGCGGAATCGCGCACGCTGCTCCTCAGTTGCCTTATCGATGCAATGCGGGCAGGACTCACCACGCACATACGCAGCACTTTGCTTGTCTTCTTCTGTAATTGGCATACGACAGGCGTAGCACTGGTCATACTGCCCTTTTTCAAGCTTATGGTTTACGGCAACGCGGTTATCGAAGACGAAACACTCTCCTTCCCATAAAGACTCTTCTTCCGGTACTTCTTCCAAATATTTCAGGATGCCACCTTCAAGATGATAAACCTCATCAAAGCCTTGCTGCTTCAGGTACGCAGTCGATTTTTCACAGCGAATACCACCTGTGCAGAACATTGCCACTTTCTTGTGCTTCTTGGGGTCAAGGTGCTCTTGCACATACTCGGGAAACTCACGGAAAGACTCGGTATGCGGATTGACGGCATGCTTGAACGTACCAATCTGTACTTCATAATCATTGCGCGTATCAATCAACACCACATCAGGATCAGAGATCAGCGCATTCCAATCTTTTGGCTTCACGTAGCGCCCAACGGACTGCAATGGATCAATACCTTCCACACCAAGAGTGACGATTTCTTTTTTCAGCTTAACCTTGGTACGGTAGAAGGGCTGTTCATCAGTAAATGATTCTTTATAGTCAAAGCTACCAATCGCAGGAATAGTGCGCAGATAATCAAGTACGGCATCAATACCGGCTCGGCTGCCTGCAATCGTGCCATTAATGCCTTCATGGGCAATCAATAGTGTGCCTTTGACGTCATGCGCAAGCATGGTATCGCGAATGGCTTCACGGTAATCGGCAAAATCAGGGAAAGGGGTAAATTTATACAATGCGGTGACGACAATATCACCATTTGAGGCTTCACTCATGTTGTTCTCCTGCTCGCTGAAGCGTAAGTTCAGTGCATCGGTTAATGGAAGGAATCTATAGATTCTGGAAATTCAGGACTGAATTTTAAAGCTTTTATTTCGAAAGGCAAGTAAGGCGTGCCTTATTGCATGACACACTCACGAACCTAATTGACAGCAAACAAGGTAGGGCTGGTTTTTTAGCTATGCTCAGCCCAGTAGATCACTGAAAAATTGCCGGCGCCAGCCGCGATCAATTTTGCATTCGCCAGCCTCGCCAGCTGCGAAATAGCGTAGATTTTTTTGAGTACTCAGCATATCTACATGAATACCCAACACTTCAGCCACTTCATGACTGCGCTTATCCAGCCGGTTAAACAGCTCGCGCTGTTTATTATTCAAGCGTGGACTGCGTGGAATGACGGGATAAGGTTTCGCGATCTGGGCAAAGCCTTCATCGAGCATGCTTTGCTTGCTAAAGATCAGATGAGCGCTATCGAGAAATTCTGCCAGCTCATCCGCTTGCTCAATACCACTTTGCGCAATATCAAAGATCACGCCATCATCAAGCACTTTGCGTCTCGGCCAATTTTTATCACGGGCAATATGCTCACGCACAGTATGCAGCAATGCGGCTATGGCTGTTTCCTGCCCTTTTAACTTTGGCGCATTACGCAGCTTGAACCATTGCTGCTGTAGCTGAACGGTAGCTTGATGATCAAGCAAATAACGACACTCTTCAGCCCACCAGCTCAAGCGCTCAAGCTGACTTAATTCAGCACACAAAAGTGGATAGACTCGGCTTAATAGACCAACATCATTCGCCGCATAATCCAGCTGCTTTGCATCTAAAGGACGCTTGAGCCAGTCACTACGGGTCGCACTTTTATCCACCACGGCATCGAGATAATATTCAACCATTTCAGCAAAACTGACCGTCAGCTGAGGGTGGCACAAAGCAAAGCCTATTTGAGTATCTCTGACTGATGACGGTAAATAGCCCGTTTCCTGCCGGATTAACTCAAGATCCTGGCTCCCACTATGCATAACTAAAGGCGCTGAATGATGCAGTAATGCTTGCCAAGGCGGCTGGGCTGATAATGGGTCACACAGTGTGGCCTCGGCCGCACCCGCCTCTTGCCACTGCATCAAGGCAAGCTTGGGAAAATAACTTTTCTCGCGGACAAACTCACTGTCGTAAAAAACCACACGACCCAAGGCGAACGATTCATTATCGCTCGCCCAGTGCCATTGTGTCTGTGTCGCAGCTCTGTTTGTCGGCATCAAAGAATTAGCCTTCTTTTTGATAGAGCTTGACGCTATTGCGCACTTCTTCCTCTGCGGCTGCTTTATCGCCCCAGCCATCAAGCTTAACCCACTTACCTTTTTCAAGTGCCTTGTACTGCTCAAAGAAGTGGCGGATTTGCTCAAGCGTCAGCTCTGGCAAATCATCAATACTTTGGTATTGGGCATAGATTGGGCAAAGCTTTTCAGTCGGCACAGCCAACAGTTTTGCATCACCACCTTTTTCATCAGTCATATGCAAAACACCCAAGGCACGAGATTCAATGACACAACCCGGCTCAACTGGGTGAGGCGTCAGTACCAATACGTCCAGTGGATCACCATCATCACACAGCGTTTGTGGGATATAGCCATAGTTAGCAGGATAATACATTGCTGTTGGCATGAAACGGTCAACGGTCAACGCACCGGTTTCTTTATCGATTTCGTATTTAACAGGGCCTGAATTAGCTGAAATTTCAATTACAACATTAAAAGATTCTGGCAAATTTTTGCCGGCCGGTACATTTTTTAAGCTCATTAAAGCCTCCAAAGATAAAAGTAAACTGTATCACTTATTCTATAACGTTTGTGCGGTGATAGGGTAAGTTTGGCAGCTTTTATCACGCCACTCTTACCCAGAATAACCTCACCTAGCCTCGCCGAGACAGCTCCGCCAAGCGCGCTTTATCGCGCACTGCGCCTTTATCGGCACTGGTCGCCAGCAATGCATAAGCTTGTAATGCCGTGCTGACGTATCGTTCTCTAGGTTCAGCTGGCTGCCAGCCTTTCTTGTCTTGCGCTTCGCGGCGCCGCGCCAGCTCTGCATCATCAATGATCAGGTTAATGCTGCGCTCGGGAATATTGATGTCAATGCGGTCGCCGTCCTCAATCAAGCCAATCGCACCACCGGCCGCGGCCTCTGGTGAGGCATGACCAATGGACAAGCCCGACGTACCACCAGAAAAGCGCCCATCGGTGAGCAAAGCACATTCCTTGCCCAGCCCCATGGATTTGAGATAACTGGTCGGATAAAGCATTTCCTGCATGCCTGGGCCTCCACGTGGCCCTTCGTAACGGATAATGACGATATCACCGGCTTTGACTTGCTTCTTCAAGATTGCGGTTACTGCGGCATCCTGACTCTCATAAACCTTTGCTTTACCGCTAAATACGTGAATTGACTCATCAACACCAGCCGTTTTCACCACACATCCATCAAGTGCAATATTGCCGTACAATACAGCGAGACCACCCTCCTGCCCATAAGCATGCTCTATATTGCGGATACAACCTTGCGCCCGGTCTTCATCAAGTGACGGGTAACGACAATCCTGACTAAATGCCTCTTGCGTCGGGATACCCGCAGGGCCTGCCAAATAAAAGTGCCTGACTTCCTCTCCACCTGTACCGGCGACGAGGTCAAAATGAGTGATCGCATCTTTAAGCGTCGCACTGTGTACTGTGGGGAGATCCGTATGTAACAACCCTGCACGATCCAGCTCCGCAAGGATATTCATAATCCCGCCAGCACGATGCACGTCTTCAATATGATATTTTTGGGTATTCGGTGCGACCTTGCACAGCTGAGGTACTTTGCGCGACAACGCATCAATATCGAGCAGTGTGTAATTCACTTCTGCTTCTTGCGCTGCTGCGAGTAAGTGCAAAATAGTATTGGTTGAGCCCCCCATTGCAATATCGAGGGTCATGGCATTATGAAATGCTTTTGCTGATGCGATAGTGCGCGGTAAGACACGGTCATCACCTTCTTCGTAATAACGCCGAGCATTAGTGACAATCTGACGTGCCGCTTTCAAGAATAATTCACGACGATCAGCGTGTGTCGCCAGTACGGTACCGTTGCCTGGTAAAGACAGCCCCATGGCTTCAGTCAAGCAGTTCATCGAGTTCGCTGTAAACATCCCTGAGCAAGAGCCACAAGTTGGGCAAGCACTGCGCTCTATTTCAGCGACAGTATTGTCACTGACATCAGGATCAGCAGCCATAACCATCGCATCGACCAAGTCAAGATGATGTTCGGCCAGCTTGGTTTTGCCCGCCTCCATCGGCCCACCAGAGACAAAAATCACAGGGATGTTGAGGCGCATTGCGGCCATCAACATACCGGGGGTAATTTTGTCGCAGTTAGAAATGCACACCATCGCATCCGCGCAATGCGCATTAACCATATATTCGACGCTATCTGCAATGATATCGCGCGATGGCAGCGAGTAAAGCATGCCATCATGTCCCATAGCAATACCGTCATCTACAGCAATGGTATTGAACTCTTTAGCAACACCGCCCGCCTTCTCAATCTCGCGCGCAACCATTTGCCCGATGTCTTTCAGGTGCACATGCCCCGGCACAAACTGGGTAAACGAATTGACGACCGCGACAATAGGCTTATTGAAATCACCATCTTTCATTCCGGTTGCACGCCATAATGCACGCGCACCGGCCATATTACGCCCGCCGGTAGAAGTCTTGGAACGATAGGTTATTTTGCTCATGATGTTTATAGCTTTAGAAAAAGATCTGATATTGTAATGGATGGCTTCGCTTTACCCAAGTATTGGGCTACTCCATCACTGCAGACTCATAAAAAAGCGCCACATCCCGTGTGGCGCTTTTGGCGTAGTCTTAATTAATAAGATGAATAAACGTGCCAATCCACTTATGTGGGAATACGCAGCTTCTGCCCTGGATAAATTTTATCCGCACTGCTCAACATTGGCTTATTCGCTTCAAAAATCTTGTTGTACTCATTGGCATTGCCGTAATACTCTTTGGCAATATGGGACAGCGTTTCGCCCTTTTGTACTTCGTGGTAGCGCGCTTCCTCACCATTCTGTTCAACTTCCAGATCATTTTCAACCTTGGCTACGCCTTTGATGTTCCCAGCAGCCAATGCAGCCTTCTCACACGCAGCTTGATCTGGCGCACGCCCTTTCAAAGTCACCAAACCTTCTGCTGCTGAAAATGACACTTCCAGATCTTCCAAGCCAAGCTTCTGCTGCTCAACGTGCGCACAAATTGCGTCAGCCGCTTCTTGGTTCAATTGCTCTATACTTTTCTCTTGCTCAGCTTTTTTCTGCGCAATAATTTGCTCACCAGCATCGGTCAAAAAATCAAACATACCCATCGTTTTGCTCCTTTAATGCTTAAAACATATTTAGCTTATTAATCATGTTCCATGATACCGATTGCCATAAGCACAATAAATAACTTTCATTCATCTATCATGCAAACAATTTCACCGTCACACCAAAGAGCTATAAGTCGGTCCCCTCTTGCTGCTCACGCTTGGCAACCAAGCGTGCAGAAATAAATAGCCCAAGCTCAAATAAGACCAATAGCGGCAAAGCCAATAAAGTCTGCGAAATGATGTCTGGCGGGGTAAGGATCATACCAATCACGAATGCAGCCAAAATAATATAGGGGCGCTTGGCTTTAAGTGATTCGACACTAACCACATCCATCAAGACCAGAATCACGGTCGCGATTGGCACTTCAAAAACAATCCCAAAAGCAATAAATAGACGCAGGCTGATCGACATATAGTTAGTAATATCCGGCATGAAAGCAACGCCTTCGAGCTCAATACTACCAAGAAAATGGAATAAAATCGGCAGGATAACGAAGTAAGCAAACAGCACACCAAGATAAAATAAAATTGTGCTGGATGCGAGAATAGGAAGCATCAAGCGCTTTTCATGGCGATACATACCCGGTGCAATAAACGACCAAATCTGATACAAAGTCCACGGCATTGAAGCAAGTACAGCGAGAAACAGGCAAACTTTTACCGGGGTTAAAAAGACGTCAATCGCATCTTTAGCCAGCATTGATTGTCCCGGGAGTAAATTCGCCAATACCGGGCGCGCAAACAACGTATAAACCTGCTCATAAAATGGTAATAGCGCGACGAACACGATAGCGACCGCAATCAGGATACGTAGCACACAGCTACGCAACTCAATAAGATGCTCGACCAGCGTCATCTCTTGGTCATCTGGGTTTGGATCAATTTTGGGTTCAGTCATGCTGCTTTGGTGGGGTAGTTGAGTCGGGTTTATCGGCTATATCATTCGAAGCTTGGTCATCATGTATAGGCTCAGCTTCAACACCAGTATCAGCATATTCTTCGCTGTCCGCCGCATGAGGATCATAGTCGTAATTATCGTATTCAATACCCGAATCACGCTCATCTACCGCGCGCACTTCCGGGTCATTGAGGTCATCAATACTCTGGCGAATATCATCGTCAAAGCGCGATACGGCTTTGCGTACATCGCGGTCAGCGTCCATCACAGATTGATTGAGCTTTTTGATGTGGTCTTCCATATCCACTTCCTGCATTTGCCGACGGATATCATCAAGGTCGAGTTCGCGCTCGATGTCTGATTTCACATCCTGAAATGCACGGCGCGCTTTACGCACATACGCAGCAACAGTACGCACCACTTCCGGCAATCGCTCCGGACCAACCACCACAATTCCAATAATAGCGATGGTCGCGAGTTCCCAAAAACCGATATCAAACATGGCTGGAACGCCTAGCGATCAAGGTGAGTTTTATCCTCTCGCTTGACTTCAGCATCAATGATACGATCATCATGCTGCTCTTGATTAATACGCTCTTGAGTTACAGCATCTTCTTCTTTTTTGTCGTCTTTGCTGACTTCTTTGAAGCCTTTAATTGCATGACCGAGGTCTGAACCAAGGCTGCGCAGGCGCTTGCCACCAAAGATCAGTACGACGATGACCAATACGATCAATAATTGGATTGGACTGATTCCCATATTTCACCTCATTCAGTGCGTTGTGCTTTTTCTGTAAGCCCCGAAAGGCCGAATCTTCTCGCTAATTCTACACAAATGTCATCAAGCGCGATACCTTGGCGTCTAAGAAGCACCATCAAATGAAAGATCAAATCAGCACTTTCATAGACCACTTCATCCCGCGCACCACCTTTTGCGGCAATCACAGTTTCGGTCGCTTCCTCACCAATTTTCTTTAGCAGCTTGTCCTCGTGGCCATGCAGCAACTTGGCCACATAGCTTTCCTCCGGGTCCGCAGACTGCCGTTCGTGAATAACTTGCTCGAGTGCATATAAAATGTCAGCTTGATTGCCCATAAATAGCCTCTTGTGATTTGATAACCGGTGCTTCAACTTGCCACATCCCATCTTCAAGACGACGATAGAAGCAGCTCTTTCGCCCAGTGTGACAGGCGATACCACCTTTTTGGCGCACCTGAGCAACGAGTGCATCACCATCGCAATCAAGCCATAACCCAACGACGGTTTGCGTATGCCCCGAGCTTTCACCTTTGTGCCACAAGCGCTGGCGTGAGCGGCTAAAGTAAACCATCTCACCGCGCGAGACTGTCTCACGCAGGGCAGCCTCATTCATCCACGCCTGCATGAGGACGGTGCCATCGTCTGCGTCCACAGCTGTAGCGCAGACGAGGCCTTGCGCATTAAAGCGCACTTCACTCAACCAATCAGCCACGTTGGCTTGCCGCCTGTTCTGCTTGAACAGCAGTGATGGCGATCGTATAAAGAATATCGTCGATCAGCGCACCACGCGACAAGTCATTAACCGGCTTACGCATACCTTGCAATACCGGCCCCATCGAAATGGCATTCGCTGAACGCTGCACTGCTTTATAAGTGGTATTACCGGTATTGAGATCCGGGAAGATAAATACCGTAGCCTGACCAGCAACCGGACTATTCGGCGCTTTGCTCTTGCCGACTGAGGCAATAGCAGCCGCATCGTATTGCAATGGACCATCGACGACGATATCAGGGCGCAGTTCGCGTACTTTATCCGTTGCGGCTTTAACCTTTTCAACGTCTTCGCCAGTGCCGGATGTACCTGTTGAGTAACTGATCATCGCAACTTTTGGCTCGACGCCAAATGCTTTGGCCGTGTCATGCGACTGAATGGCAATCTGGGCCAATTCATCTGCATTCGGGTTCGGCACAATCGCGCAGTCCCCGTAGACCAATACTTGCTCTGGCAAGCACATAAAGAATACTGATGACACCATCTTCGCACCTGGGGCGGTTTTAATGATTTGCAGCGGTGGGCGCATGGTATTGGCCGTAGTGTGTACTGCACCAGAGACCAAACCATCAACTTCACCAGCTTCAAGCATCATCGTGCCAAGCATCACGTTATCTTCAAGCTGAGTACGGGCAAGAGTTTCATTCATGCCTTTGTGCTTACGCAACTCAACCAAGCGCGCAATATAACGCTCACGCACCACATCAGGATCAATGATTGAAATATTATCGCCGAGCGTCACGCCTTGTTGTGCGGCAATTTCATTGACGCTATCAGGATTGGCTAGCAACACACATTTTGCCATACCACGCTCTGCACACTGGCTGGCTGCAACCACCGTACGCGGCTCATCACCTTCTGGCAGCACAATCGTCTTTTGCGCAGCAATCGCACGTTGCACAATGCTGTAGCGGAATGCAGCCGGAGAAATACTCGCTTTACGCACCTCTGTAAGGTAGGCATCAACCCAGTCGCTCTTGATATGCTCAGCAAAAAATTCTTTAGTGTGCTGAATGCGGCGTGCATCATCATCCGGGATATGCTTATTGAAGTTATCCATGGCACGCGCAGTCTTCCAGCTGTTGGTATTAATCTGCAACACTGGCAACTTTGACTCTTCAAGCAATGGACGACACAGCTTCATGACGTTTTCAGATGGGCTGGTAGAACCCGTCAAAATCAAACAGCCAAGATTATTACCCGACTTGGCTGAAATCGTGACTGCCATCAGCGTATCATCACGATCGCCCGGCGAGAAAATACAGTAGTTCGGCTTCAAGAACTCAACCGCATTGGGCACTGTACGCGCAAACATGACGTAATCATGCACACGGCGAGTTTCCAGCTCCCCTTCAAACAATACTTTGGCATTAAAGTGGCGCTTCAGATCCAACACTCGTGGCGCAGAAATATCAGCACGATTAGGAATCAAACCAAGCAGTTTAAAACGCTGACCAAAACGGCGCGAGCTGAAAATAGTATCGCCATCAAGGCAACCTTCCCCACCAACGTGATTGACAATCGCGCCGAGCAGATTACCTTTTTCATAACCACCAAACCCTTCAACTGAAAAATCGAGGCGGTTTTCAAGGCGGCTCAAGCTAGGCACTTTTGCACTGGTGACGAACACCACATCCGAACCCAATGAGCGGGCAATTTTCTGGTTAATCCCATTAGCGTAAGGTACGTTTGGCGTTTCGAGCAAACCTTCCATGACGATGATATCGGCATCGCCCTTCGCAGCCTCGAATTGCTGGATAACGTTTTCCATCAACTCATCAACATTATGCGTATCGAGTGCTTTCTGCACCACTTCCGGGCGGATAGTCAACGACTCATCCTGCTTGCCGCGGCAATACTTTGCCATCATACGGCTGCTGTTATCGACTGTATCACTGTCGCTGTTGTACTGCATCACTGGTTTATGGAAGCCAACTTTCATGCCTTGACGTTCCAGCGCGTGATACAGGCCCAATACTGCTGAGGTAAGCCCCGCCCCCTGATGGGTAGAGACTACTAAAATTGATTTAGCCATGCTGTTACTCCTGCATTAATGCCAAAGTGTCACGGGCAATCATTAATTCTTCATTGGTTGGCACGACCCAAATTGGCAGACTGTTCGCTGCATCAATACGACCTTCTGCACCGCGGATGGTCGCTTCATTTTTCTCTTCATCAAGTGCGAAACCCATAAAGGCGAGCTTTTTAATCACTTCACTGCGCACATACGATGAGTTTTCGCCAATACCACCGGTAAATACCAGTGCATCCGCACCACCCAAGGCCACCATTTGCGCAGCGATGTGCTTCGCCAAGCGATAGTTATAGACGTCCATTGCGCGCTTAGCCGCTTCATTACCCGCTTCAACACCTTCTTCCAGCGTACGGCAATCATTGGAAAGTCCAGAAAGACCGAGCAAGCCGGATTTTTTCCACAGCAAATCGGTTACTTCTTTTTCTTCCATACCAAATTGCTCAACGAGGATACCAGGAATAGCAGGGTCAATATCACCTGATCGCGTGCCGTGAACGATGCCTTCAAGTGGTGTTAAGCCCATAGTCGTATCGACCGAGTGATCACCGTCAATCGCGGCAACTGAACCACCATTGCCGAGGTGTGCAATCACCAACTTGCTACCTTCTTTGCCGGTCAACTCCTGAACACGACCAGCAGTGTAACGATAGGAGGTACCGTGGAAGCCATAGCGACGGATACCCTTTTCTTTGTAAAGCTCATAAGGCAAAGCATATAAAAATGCCTGCTCAGGCATATGCTGATGGAATGCAGTATCAAAGACCACAACTTGTGGCAACTCTTTAAAAGCTTCTCGCGCTGCATCAATACCTGCGACATGCGCCGGATTGTGCAAAGGTGCGATACGGATACAATCCGCAATCTTATCGCGCACATCATCATTAACGCGCACAGATTCAGAAAAATACTCGCCACCATGAACGATACGGTGACCAATACCAACGACTTTGTCGAATAAGTTCAACTCTCGCAACTTAGCAACAATATCTTCCAACGCTTGTTTGTGAGTTCCTTCCGACAGTGTATGGGTTTCTTTTTCCCCATCGTACTTAAATGTAATTTCGCCAGCCTGCCCACTTTGTCCGAGACGTTCGGCCAAACCTTTGAGTGACTCCTCTCCACTTGCAGGATCGATCAAAGCGAATTTAACGCTAGACGAACCGCAATTTACCACCAATACCCATTCTGCCATGCAAGACTCCTTGTATTTCATCATTCGGATATAATATCAAATTTCGTGTCTACTACTCGGACTAAAAAAAAGCCCCAAGCAAACGCTTGAGGCAAATCATCATGAGGCAATGTGACAGATTGCTTTCGCGCTCCATCAAGCGTAATGATAACGATTCTTAAAAATATTGCAACAAGAAATCGCTACTATTAGTTTATTACCCACTATTCTTTAGCAAATCAGCTTCGCTGCGCATAAAGCGTACAGCAATAAATTTAGACGTTGGCGTGTAACTTTTATCGCCAAAGCTCTCCAGCGGAACCAATGGATTAGTCTCGGGATAATACGCAGCACACTGCCCGGCAGGAATATCGTATGGCACAATTTCAAAACCGTGGATTGTTCGTGTACGCTGATCGCTCCACAGCGATGTAATATCGACGCGCTGTCCTTTTTCAAAACCTAACCGCTCGATATCATTGGGGTTCATAAACACAATATCGCGCTTACCACGTATGCCGCGATAACGATCGTTATAGCTATAGACTGTGGTGTTGTACTGATCATGCGAGCGCAACGTCTGCAAGATCAAATCAGGCTGTTCTTCATTATTTGGTACCGTGGTTTGCAGGATGCTTTCTGGCAACGGATTGGCTTTAAACACCGCCTTGCCACTAGCAGTCAACCAACGTCGTTCATCAGCAGCATTACCAAGGTGGAAACCACCAGGTTGCTGAACGCGCTTATTAAAGTCTTGGAAGCCATCAATAGTATCCTCAATCATATCTCGAATACGACTGTAGTCACCAATAGCCCAATCCCAATCTATCGGATGATTACCCAACGTTGCTTTCGCCATTCCAGCGATAATCGCTGGCTCTGATTTCAAGTGTTCAGATGCTGGTTCAAGCATACCGGAGGAAATATGTACCATCGAAAAAGTATCTTCAACCGTCACGCCCTGCCTTCCCTCACTCTGCATATCAAGCTCAGTACGGCCAAGGCAAGGCAAAATTAAAGCATCTTTGCCGTGTATCAAATGGCTGCGATTGAGCTTGGTCGCAATCTGCACCGTCAAATCACATTGCTGCAAAGCAGCATGGGTCCGCGGGGTATCAGGTGTTGCCTGAGCAAAGTTACCACCAAGGCCAATAAAAACCTTTGACTCACCACGCTCCATCGCACAAATCGCTTGCACGGTATTATGCCCATCATGACGCGGACTCTTGAACTTGAAGCGTTCATCCAACGCATCGAGCAGTTTTGCCGGTGGCGTTTCGTGAATACCAACGGTGCGATCACCTTGAACGTTACTGTGCCCACGCACCGGCGACAACCCGCAACCAGGCTTACCAACCTGACCACGTAACAATTGCACGCTAACAATTTCCTGAATAATAGGCACAGAATGGCGATGCTGAGTGACGCCCATTGCCCAGCACATGATCACGCGCTCGGAATCACGATGCATAGCAGCAATATTGCCAATCTCCTCTTTGCTCAGCCCTGACTGGGAGACGATATGTTCCCACTCGGTGGCATCTACCAATGCCAAATAATCATCCAGCCCTGTGGTATGTTCTTCGAGAAATGCATGATCGAAAATAGGCTGACCTTCGCGTTCCCATTGCAAAAACCACTTCGCCACACCACGCATTACCGCCATATCACCACCCAAATGTGGGTGATAAAAAGCAGTACTGGTTGGCTCAGAAGCATCGAAAATCATTTCCAGCTTTTCTTGCGGATTCTGAAAACGCTCCAAACCACGCTCTTTGAGCGGATTAAGGCAGATGACTTTCGCACCACGCTCAACGGCCTCACGCAATGGCTCAAGCATCCGTGGATGGTTCGTGCCGGGATTTTGCCCAATAACGAAAATACAATCAGCGTGATCAAAGTCCTGAATGACGACTGTACCCTTACCGACACCAATGGTTTCCTTCATGCCCGTACCACTTGCTTCGTGACACATATTTGAACAGTCCGGCATATTATTGGTGCCATAAGCGCGTGCAAAAAGCTGATACAGGAACGCTGCTTCATTACTCGCACGGCCTGAAGTATAAAACTCTACCGCGTCCGGGCTTTTTTGCGCTTTTAGATGCTTGGCAATTAATGCAAATGCATCATCCCATGTCGTCTCAACGTACTTATCCGTTGTCGCGTCATAACGCATCGGATGGGTGATCCGGCCATTTTTCTCCAGCTCATGGTCACTTTGCTGCAACAACTCGGTAACCGTATGACGTGCAAAAAACTCCGGCTTGGCGAGGTTGGCGGTCGACTCCCAGTTAACCGCCTTTGCGCCATTTTCACAGAACTTGAATGCACCTTTTTCAGGTGCATCACCCCATGCACAGCCCGGACAATCAAAGCCAGCTGGCTGATTGGTCTTAAGCATGGCACGGGCATTTTGCAGGATTTTTTTACTTGCAACCCAGTTTTTCGCCACACTTTTGAGCGCACCCCAACCACCAGCAGGCCCTTCATAATCATTGTATTTATCGTCAATTTTTCGTTTCATGATGATGTTCCGTGCAATACTCTACGATCAGAATAAATCCAGCACCTTAACAAATACCATGACAACACCGTAAACCAATGGCACACCAACAATCAGCCAGCTAATAATGGCACGCGCTGGGTGTGCTGAGGTCACTGCATCAGATACGCCATGAATCACTTCACTGGCATCATCAAGTGTCTGGTGGCGATTCACTTCAATATGGTGTTTCTTATCAACCGGCTTAACCAGCAGATTCAAAATCAGACCGACAATCAGCAGCCCAGCCATGATATACATCGTAATGCTATAGGCATCTGACGGCGCTACACCGCTATCAATTTGCCCCTGACGAATGTAGTTAACCAGAACCGGGCCAATAATTGCGGCGGTTGACCATGCCAGCAAAATACGGCCGTGAATTGCACCGACTTCAAACGTGCCAAACAAATCGCGCAGATAAGCAGGAATTGTGGCAAAGCCGCCGCCATACATCGAGATAATCAAGCAGAAGCCGACGATAAACATCGTCAAGTTACCGCTTTCCCCGAAAGTAGGAATCAAGAAATAGAGAATTGCGCCAAAGACAAAGAATACTGAGTAGGTATTTTTACGACCAAGTAAATCTGACATACTTGACCAGAAGAAGCGCCCGCCCATATTGAACAAGCTCAGCAAACCAACAAATCCAGCCGCAGCTGCAACGCTTACCGCCAGATTTTCACCGACAGAGCTCACTGAAAACATTTCTTGGATCATGACGGATGCTTGCCCGAGTACGCCAATACCCGCGGTAATATTCAAGCACAATACGCCAAACAGCAGCCAAAATTGTGGCGTTCTCACCGCCTGCTTTGCACTGACATGCCCATCAGAGACCAGCTTATTATTCGATACTTTAGGCTCATAGCCTTCAGGCTTCCAATCTGGCGCAGGTACCTTCACAGTAAACATGCCAAACATCATGAATACGAAATAAAAAATCCCCAGCGTAACAAACGTTGGTACAAGGCCGACAGAAGTGGGGGTCGCGAAATGATCAAGCAACGCAACACTAAGTGGTGATGCCAACATCGCACCGCCACCAAAGCCCATAATAGCCAGGCCAGTCGCCATACCAGGGCGATCAGGGAACCATTTAATCAGCGTAGAAACAGGCGAAATATAGCCTAGCCCCAAGCCGATACCACCCAAGACGCCATTACCAAGATAGACCAGCCAAATATTGTGTAAATGCAGCCCTAGTGCTGAAACCAGAAAGCCACCTCCAAAACAACAGGCAGAAATAAACATCGCCTTACGAGGGCCAGCACGCTCAAGCCATTGACCAAAAATAGCCGCAGAAGCACCAAGCACAGCCAATGCGATACTGAAAATCCAGCCAACAGTTGCCAAGCTCCAATCTGCTTCTGTCGAGGTACTAACGCCGAGCACACGCGTCATTGGTTCGTTGAAGACGCTATACGCATAAATCTGGCCGATGGAAAGGTGAATAGCCAGAGCAGCAGGAGGAACCAGCCAACGATTAAAACCCGGTGGCGCTATTGAGTGAGATCGATCAAGAAAAGACATATAGACCCTCGTTTTTTGTTAAGTAAATATCAGTTATGTAAATTACTAAACAAAGCTTAATTAAAATCTCGGATCTTTACAATATCTATTTTTAACTGAAAAAAGCTTCAAAACAATCACTGCATATAAAACTATGCTTTTATTTATATTTAAAGTGCTAAAAACACAGCTCCCTACTCAATAATTCTTTTGGGGTAGCTATAAATCACCAGCTTCTCCGGCCGCGCAAATCCAGCCAGCGTCAGGCCATAACGCCGCGCCAAGCGAACTCCTTTAGCTGTCGGCGCAGAAACTGCAACCAAAATACCACAGCCTGTATTGGCGGCTTTTTGTACCATTTCATAGCTTGCACGACTTGAAATAAGCAACCACCCATCCTGCCAATCGACTTTATGACGCGCCCCCCAGCCAATCAGTTTATCAAGCGCATTATGTCGCCCAACATCCTCATATACTGCTGCAATTTCACCACTCAGCGATACCCACGCAGCACCATGTACAGCGCCAGTTTCTTGTCGTAATGGCTGATGCCGGTTCAATTCATCTAGTGCTTTTTCTATCGCATCGGCCGTCACTGTTTTGGTCGCGCGGATCTGCCGGCGCACATCAGGCAAATCTTCCAGCTTTTCCAAGCCACATAATCCACACCCTGTACGCCCGGCCATATTGCGCTTGATCTCACGCATCCGCTCACCGCCAATACCTGCTACCCCAACGTCGATAATAAAGCCATCGCCCTGCTCTCGCACCAGTACCGTATCAATACGATCATACTCACTGACGACGTCCTCACTCAACGAAAAGCCCACTGCCAATTCGGGTAAATCAGCCGGGGTCGCCATTAAAACCGCATAAGAACGCTCGTTATAGCGGATCTCAACAGGCACTTCTTCAGCGAGAATATCCTCACTAATTTCACCTGCTTCTCCACGGCGGATCACTTGAAATACCTGCGTATTTTTTACATTTTCTTCCATAGCGCCCCCTTAAATATATTTTGACTGACCATACTTTTCGCTAACACCACACAATAATATCGCCGACAATCAGCTTTCATACAACTGGCAAGAGACGCTGGACAATACATATCACTTTTAGCAATTCTGGATGAATTTCTTGATGGTATTAAAAAGCCCCACTCATAAAAGTGGGGCTATACTTACATCATAACAATTCAAGTTAAAAATACAGCTTATAACTTGAGTGTAAAGTGTAGTTCATCGCCTTCGCCAGTAATGACCAAGTTATTACCGCTACGCTGTAATGATTCAGCTTCACCAAGTGCGCTCAAGTATTCAGATTCGAGCTTCATCGCGGGAATAGGCCCAGCCATGCGGGTGGTGATTAGCGGCCCGGTATGCTTAATACTGCCACCAGAAATGGCTACAGGAGCCCGGTATTTATTTACCGACCCATTGCCGACCATGGCTTCACCATCAACAAAAGACAAGGTAATCTCACCATTACTCAGATCCAATGGCTGCCCATCAACCTGACCTTCGACCAACACCCAAGTCTCGCTCTCAACACTAAGAGAATCTGCGCTTTCTCCAGCACAAGCACCGAGCAACAAAGCACTAAATGCCAAGCCTGTCAGTATGGATGCTTTCATGCCTTTGTTCCCTTATTATGATCATCTTTAATGTGCTTTTTGACCGAGTCAATAGCCGATTCATGTTGATTGCTCTTAACGATGGTGTCCGCTGGCTTTAAGCCGGCATTTTCCGCAGCTTTCTGTACATTACTCTTGGTGCTCTTGGCTTCTTCATTGACCTGAGCTTTGGCTGGAGCGGCATTAACTGCTGTTTCAGCTTTGACTTTCTGTTCACTCACAGGCTTTACTGCTTCAGGCTTCGCTGTATCAGCTGGCGTCTTTACTGTATTGGCATAGGCAATAACATCTGCTTTTTCATCGGCTGGCACCGGCGCCTCTTTCTTGAGCAACGGCTCAATGGCTTGCTTACCATCACTGACCACACTAGATGCTTCAACCTTACTCACCTTAGTTTTGCCCGCACCAGACTTTGGCTCACTTTCCTGGTCAACCAAATAAGCCAGCGTCACAGCCTTGCCTTGGCGCTTCTCAAGCTGATCCTGCAATGCTTTCTTGTCCATCAGGTTCTGAGCGCCATCGCTTAAGTGATCAAAAACTTGCTGATAGCTTTTGGTCAGTCCGTCAACCGCATCAGCAGTCTTGGCAAAATGTGCATTCACCTTTTCACGGTAGCTGTCATATTCTGCTTGCAGCTTGGCTGTTTCCAGATCCTTCTTCCCTTTGCTTCCACGGCCAATGATCGCCATCAAAACAGCGCCGATTACAAAGCCAATCAACCCTGCAATCACTACATCCATTTCTGTATTCATCTTTTTCTCCTCAGTTTTGCCACTCGTAAACGATTATAATATAACAAACGTTGAGTGTTGATATTGCTTTATACGCCAGTAATTTAATGGCCACGATAGCCAAAAAGGCGCTTTTCCTTAATCAGCTCAGCCACAGGCTCTGGGACGTCATTTTCCCATCCCGGCAATCCGTCTTGAATTTCCTGCAACACTTTGCGTGAGAAAATATTAAACAACTCAGCATTAGAATCGTGAATACCTCGAACAAATCCATTCTCAACCAAATGGCGGTACAAATGGCGCAGATGATCAGGCAATTTCACATTCTGATAGCTTACTTCTTCGCCATCACCATTTAGCTCAGGGTATGCGTATACAATCGTGTTGTCCGGGAACAACTTACCCAGACCTTCCATAATTCCGCCTTCAACGCCGCGATAAAATTCTTCATCAAAGATTTGGCGGATATTGTCCATCCCCATGACGATGCCAATTTGCTTGCGCGTAAACTGGCGGAAATAAGCACGCAGACGGAAATGGCGAACATAATCCGAAATCATGACGTGATAGCCCAGTGCGGACAACTGATCGACGCGCTCGACGAAGTCTTTGTCATTGACGTTTTCATTGTCCCCCACCAGCTGGTTCATGGTGATCTCGGCGAGCATCAAAGTATTATCGACGTTTACCCCCGGTAACTGCGCAAATTCACGCATCCCTTGGGTCATCATATCTTCGTTGATCTTGGTGAATGGCTTAAAAGAACCACGCGTCACAAGAATATTCTTTTTATATAGCAGCTCTGCAGGTACACACACTTCCCCTTCGGGATTAAACATAATCGCGCGCGTTTTCCAAGAGCGGATTAAGTGCAAGTTCAAGCAGCGGTTATCTTCATCTTCAAAATACGGACCAAAGAATTCGATACTGTCAATTTCCAGGCGGTCATCCCCAATACCATCAGTCAGTGAATCAATGATATCGCGTGGATTTTCGTAGAGATAATAGGCACCATAGATCAAATTGACGCCCAAAACACCCAGCGCTTCTTGCTGCTCATTGACGTCCTTATCCAACATACGCACATGCACGATAATGTCACTTGGCACAGCCTCAGGATAAAGCTGCACGCGAATCCCGCACCATGCATGGCATTCGTTATCGCGGTTAAAACTCTTTGCAGCAACGGTCGCCGCGTAAGCAAAAAATGTCGAGCTTTTGGGCCGGGTATCTTTTACCCGTTCAACCACCTGAGAAAACTCACGTTCCAACATTGCATACAAACGGCTACGGCTGACAAAACGACCATTTGGGTCCGTGCCATAGATCGCATTGGAAAACTGCATATCATAAGCAGACATCG
Organism: Cardiobacteriaceae bacterium TAE3-ERU3; assembly: GCA_019218315.1. Taxonomy (NCBI): domain Bacteria; kingdom Pseudomonadati; phylum Pseudomonadota; class Gammaproteobacteria; order Cardiobacteriales; family Cardiobacteriaceae; species Cardiobacteriaceae bacterium TAE3-ERU3. The sequence goes on from JAHUUI010000005.1 coordinate 82,907, forward strand.
TTTTAGCGATCGTCCCCGCCGCCGCACCAGCACGGAAAAATTCACGCGCAACCTCCTGGCCCGCACCAATTTCAACGATTGTGCCGTATTTACGCTCATCGAGATTCACCTGCAATGCTTTTTGTCGTGAAGACAACTCACGGTGATTTATCTTTTCCATCACACTACTCACTTAGATTCATAAGAGCGCTTAAAATACAGCACTTCATCGCAGCCGTCCAACTGCAACGGTGTGCCAATTAATCGTTCCGGCAATACAGCCTGCACCACACCACCCGCTTCATCTGCACCAAAATCAAGCACCACTCCGCCAAGCTGGCTGGCATTGCGCAGTTGATCCCCGGGTAAAACATTAATCTTTCTCTTGGTTTCTGCAACAGCAAGATGGCGTCGAGTTTGTGATTTATAGTGTAAGCGTGCCACATTCTCCTGCCCGACATAACACCCCTTAGTAAAGCTCAATGCACCAGCATGATCCAATCCCAACGCCTGAGGCAAAAATGTATCAGCCGTCTGTACATGAACCTGAGCTATACCAGATCTGATATAGCTTGCACGCCACTGTAGTGCATCTATTGCTTCATGAGCATCGAGTGCAGAACCAATAAAAACATCTACTCCAGCCGTCCCTGAAAGCAGAACAGAATCACTACCTATGACGCTACGCTTGCGCGTATCTTGAGCACCACCAACACCGAGCGTCGCCACCGCCATACATGGCACATCACGCAGTTCAATCGAAACGCGGCTGCGCAATACAAACATCTTTAGCCGGCGCTGAACGGACTCAACAATATCCTCAGCCATACCTAACCAGATTTCATCTGCATTACGCCACAGCCAAACAACTGCCAACACTTTACCTTGTGGAGAACAGTAGGCCGCCAACTGCCAATTATCATCACACAAAGCATTAACGTCATTACTGAGCTGACCTTGCAGAAATTCCACACGATCCTCACCAGTGACCACCAACCATCGAAGTAATTCCATTCTCCCTCCTTTTTACGACCCAGCCGTATTTATGGCTCAAGCATAAAATTGTTAATTAATCTAGAATCTTACTTGACTACGCGAGATAAGCCATAACGCAACCTATCACCAATAAAGCACCTCTATCATCCACAATAGCGTAATTTATTTATATTTCAGCCGCATGCTCAGCAATACCACTCTTGCATTATTTCCAGCACCAACCCCAAAGCCAATCACAAATAACAAGGCAACATTATATTAATCAACAAGATAGATATAGGATAAACCATGTAAAAAGTGATTACCTTGTGCTTAAAAACCTTCATATATAGAGCAAATATAAGTAGCGTTGCTTTTCACCCGATCTTAGAAGTAATACACTAAATCAGAATTTTAGCGAAGGTAAAGATCATGACGCACCAACCCCCAGAAAAATACACGCCACAGAGTGCTGAAAACGCAAAGCCAAACAGCGCCGAAGCGCAGCATGTTGATAGCGAGCTAGACAACAATCAGTCTACAAAAGAAAGTGGCGGCCCTTCAGGACCTGAACCCACCCGCTATGGTGACTGGGAACGCAAAGGGCGCTGCATAGACTTTTAAACAGTAGCAGAAGTCCGTAATTACCCCTTAATTAGCAACAGTATTCTATCCCAGCTAAAAGCCAAAAATAAGCTATTCGATTAGCGTTCTCAATAAGAGCGATAATCACATAAAGCTATTAGTTTGCTATATAATCCTGTTATAATTCACGTGTAAAACTGATACAAGCGCCAGCCTTTTTGGCACCTTGTGACACAAGACTTCTTGAGGCAAAACAATGCAACAACAAAATCGACCCTTATCGCCGCATTTGCAGGTTTATCGCCCGCAATTTACGTCTATTATGTCCATATTGCACCGCGCCACTGGTGTTACAAGCGCAATGGGATTGCTGCTGATTACATGGTGGTTAGCGATGACCGCGACAGGCAGCGACAGCTGGCACACAGCCAATAGCTTATTCGCCAACCCATTTGTCGTACTCATTTTATTCTTTTGGTCTGGCGCACTGATTTATCACCTCTGTAATGGTATTCGCCACCTAACATGGGATACAGGCAAATGCCTAACCATCGCAGAGTCGCGCAAAACAGCACGCATCGTCCAAATCGCAACTGTCATTATTACAGTCGCGCTGTGGATTGGCATTTGGTGGTAAGGAGCAGACATGAGCATACTTAACGAACTCAAAAAAGCCAAAGGCCTTGGTTCTGGCCATAACGGAACGCACCACTTTATCGTCCAGCGCGTCAGTGCCGTTATCCTCATCCCGCTGGTACTTTATTTCCTCTACAGCATCGTACGTATCACCGGCGCACACGACTATCAAGCCGTACAAGCGTGGTTTGCCAACCCGATCAACAGTGCTTTAGTACTCGCATTCATGATTACCGGCTTTTACCACGCTGCTCTCGGCGTACAAGTCGTCATCGAAGACTACGTACATCACGAACAAATCAAATGGCTTTCGCTTATTGCCGTACGCGGCGTCTGCCTGATCGGCGCACTCATTGCCATTACCTCTATTCTGAGCCTCGGCCTCGCCCGATAAAAGGACAGCAACATGACACAACCATACAAAATTCATCACCACACTTATGACGTCGTCGTGGTCGGCGCTGGCGGCGCTGGATTGCGCGCCACCTTCGGCATGGCACTTGAAGGCCTGAAAACAGCCTGCGTCACCAAAGTATTCCCTACTCGTTCACACACCGTTGCAGCACAGGGCGGTATCGCAGCCGCACTCGGCAATATGGGTGAAGACAAATGGCAATGGCACTTCTACGACACAGTTAAAGGCTCAGACTGGCTCGGCGACCAAGACGCCATCGCCTATATGTGCCGTGAGGCAATTCCAGCCATTATCGAGCTTGAGCACTATGGCGTACCGTTCTCACGTAACGACAAAGGCCAGATTTACCAGCGTCCATTTGGTGGCATGACCACGCACTTCGGCGAAGGCCAAGCTGAGCGTACCTGCGCTGCTGCTGACCGTACCGGTCACGCCATTTTGCACACCCTGTATCAGCAAGCACTGCGTAACCACGCTGAGTTCTACATTGAATACTTCGCAACTGACCTGCTTATGGGTGAAGACGGCGATTGCCGTGGCGTCCTCGCGCTCGACCTTTCATCAGGTGAACTACACGTCTTCAACGCACAAATGGTCGTTCTCGCGACCGGCGGTTATGGTCGTGCATGGCAGTCTTGTACTTCTGCACATACCTGTACCGGTGACGGCAACGGCATGGTGCTGCGCGCAGGTCTCGCTCTGCAAGACGTTGAATTTACCCAATTCCACCCAACCGGCATCTACGGCTCAGGCTGCTTGATGACAGAAGGTTGCCGTGGTGAAGGTGGCTACCTGACCAACAGTGAAGGTGAGCGTTTCATGGAACGCTACGCACCAAACGCCAAAGACCTCGCCTCGCGCGACGTCGTATCCCGTGCAGAAGCAATCGAAATCCGTGAAGGACGTGGCGTTGGCAAGCACAAAGACCACATCTACTTACACCTTGAGCACCTCGGTGCAGACGTCATCAATAAGCGCCTGCCAGGTATCGCTGAAACAGCGCGCATTTTTGCCGGCGTTGACGTCACCAAAGAGCCAAGCCCAATTCTGCCTACAGTTCACTACAACATGGGCGGCATCCCGACTAACTATCACGGCGAAGTCGTACAGCTCAAAGATGGCGACCCGGATTACGTCGTGCCTGGTTTGATGGCAATTGGTGAAGCTGGTTGTGTATCCGTACACGGCGCAAACCGCCTTGGCTCTAACTCACTGCTTGACCTCGTCGTCTTTGGTCGCGCCGCTGCGCACCGTGCTCGCGATATTATCAAGCCAAACAGCAAGCCAGCTCCAATTCCAGCTGCAGAACTTGAAAAAGCCCTTGGCCGCTTTGCTCAAATTCATAACGCAAATGGCGACATCGGCACTGCGGAAATTCGCGACAGAATGCAACGCGATATGCAGGCACACGCAGCAGTATTCCGCACCAGTGAAAGCCTCATCGAAGGCGTTGATAAAATCGACAAAATTTATCACAGCTTTGAGAACGTCCGCATCAAAGACAAGAGCCTCAACTGGAATACTGATCTCGTCGAAACCTTCGAGCTTGCCAACCTGCTCGCCTGTGCGCAAGTTTCTATCGTTGCGGCTGAAAACCGCAAGGAAAGCCGCGGTGGTCACGCACACGAGGACTATCCGGATCGCGATGACAAGAACTGGATGAAACACACACTCACGTGGCTCGACGAAGATGGCAAAGTAACCATCGACTACCGCCCTGTCCACGATTTCACCGGCACCGATGAAGTCGAATACGTCAAGCCGAAAAAACGCGTGTACTAAGGAGCAACATCATCATGGCAGAATTTAAACTCCCAGCCAATTCCACAATAAAAAAAGGCAAACACTACCCAGCCCCAGCCGGTGCGACCAACGTCAAGACATTCAAAATCTACCGTTGGGACCCGGGTGATGGCGAAAACCCACGTACCGACACCTATGAAATCGATCTAGATGATTGTGGGCCAATGGTGCTTGATGCACTGATTAAAATCAAAAATGAAATTGACAGCACCCTGACCTTCCGTCGCTCTTGCCGTGAAGGCATCTGCGGTTCGTGCGCAATGAACATTGACGGCACCAACACGCTTGCGTGCACCAAGGCCATTGATGACGTTAAAAAAGGCGTCAACATCTACCCATTGCCGCACATGCATATCGTCAAAGACCTCGTGCCTGACCTGACCCACTTCTACGCCCAGCACGCCTCAATCAAGCCGTGGTTGCAAACCGAAACCCCGGCACCTGAGCGCGAACGCCTGCAAAGTGAAGAAGAGCGCGCCAAGCTTGACGGACTTTACGAGTGCATCCTCTGCGCCTGCTGCTCGACTTCGTGCCCAAGCTACTGGTGGAATGGTGACAAATATCTCGGCCCTGCCATCCTACTGCAAGCCAACCGTTGGATTCAGGACAGCCGCGATGAAGCGACTGCCGAGCGTCTGGACTTCTTGGAAGACAGCTTCAAGCTCTACCGCTGCCACACCATCATGAACTGTACCAATACTTGCCCGAAAGGCCTGAACCCGGCAAAAGCCATTGCTGAAATCAAGCAAAAGCTGGTCGAGCGTCAAGTGTAATATTGTGCACAGGCACAAAAAAGGCGGGCAATGCCCGCCTTTTTTATTGCTTGAAACAATTATTCGCGAATCAACTTGTATAACGCTGGGGTGAATTTTAAACCTTCAACCGGACGAACACCCTGCTCTTTCAAATACTGCTTCATATTTTCTGACGCAGTCATAAAGTCTTGCGGTGATGCCCAAACAGCGACATTAATCAGCTCAAAAGTCGCATCATCTTTCAGAGACTGATGCAGCTTGGTTGAAATATAGCCGGGCTGTGTCTTCAAGAAATCACGGCAAATTTCCCAAAATGCGATCGATTCATCCAGCTTGTCGGCCGGTACTTCAAAAGGGTTAATCAGTACAACTTCTGTCGCATTCACTTGCTCTGCTTGAGTGTCCATCTTTTCTCCTGACTGTGCATAACTATTCGCAGCCACTAAAGAGCAAACAAACCCAAGTGACAGCATCAATGTTTTTAAAGTGTTTTTCACTATTTTCTCCACATATTATTCGATAAATGAACGATTAGTATAACGCTTGTAGCTTCGATAAAACTAAAGCTTTAGCCTCAAAAAGTGGATTAATTTGGTAACCAGTTGTCATTAATAAACATTATTTTTCCTCTTTTGCCCTACTTAAATGACCAGCAATACAACATTTCCGCTCTACTTTCTTCCCCTAACGCTACTTTTTATATGCAGCAAAAGCCAATCTCTTTCGTAAATGAATTAGACTACCCGTTTTAATTATCAGGATTGAACATGAGCACTATTGATAAACACAGCGTCGTCAGCTTTCACTACACTTTACGTGATGACGAAGGCAACATCCTCGACCAATCCGAGCAGCACCCGCTGACTTACCTCCACGGCAACGGCGCCATCATTCCCGGCCTTGAAAAGGCACTCGACGGCAAAGCAGTTGGTGATCAATTCACCATCACCATCGAGCCTCAAGATGCTTATGGCGAGCACCATGCAGATGGCGTCAACACCGTACCGCGTGAGCAGTTTAAAGGCGTTGATAAAATCGAGCCGGGCATGCAGTTTGAAGCGAACTCAGGTGAGCAAACCATGCTGGTCACCGTTACCGAAGTCAACGACGACACCGTCACCATCGATGCCAACCACCCTCTCGCTGGCAAACGCCTGACTTTCGACATTAACGTCACCGAAGTACGCAATGCCACAGCCGAAGAAATCAGCCATGGCCACGTCCACGGTGCTGGTGGCGTACATCACTAGCAGCCCTAGCTTACTGATTCATGCTGCGGACGTTAGCCGTATTACAATACAAAAGCAGCAACACAATCCGCTATATTTAGTATTGTAGCCAACTGCCTGAAATCTTTCGGCTATGCGTCAGCCGGTATTAACACTTGTTGGAGGCATACTGCATAGCGTATCACTCAACACATATCAATCATTACTAGCTTTATACACAGACAAGCATAGCCTAGAGATCATACACAATCACTCCATGCCAATTATATAAAGTGGGCCATCAGCATTAGTTATCAGTAGGTAATGCCAAAAAGGCTGGTCTTTGCAACATATGTTACAAAGACCAGCCTCAATTATGATCCTTCTACCAGATAAATCTTTTAGAATTAAAATGTTTTCGTAAATTCGAGGAATACATTATTCCCATCGTTGCTATAGAATGGATGATTGCTATCAACCTTCTTATATTGCCATGTCAGGCGTGGTGTCACATCCCAAATATGCCAGTCGCGGTTCCAAACACTCAAGCTGAGACTATAGTCAGTACTCTTTTGCTTGATGGCAAAGAAATCCATTCCATCATAATATTTCCTACCCAATCCAACAGAGGCTCTCGTAGAAATACCCTTACCCCACTCTTGGCCCCAGCCAAGACGGCCTCCTATGCGTCGATAAGACTGACTTGGAATGTCATTCTTACGCTTGCTTCCATCAAGGCCTGCAAAGAAGTATTGACGTGGATTGCGTGCGTAAAGGATCGTATTAGAAAGCAAATAATCGTTACCACTTGAAGCTTTTCTAGCGTCACGATAAATAAGCTTGGAAGCTTCAAGAGCACCCTGATAACGCAAGTTTGGTGATAACCATTGCGACAGCTCTGTTCTCACCCCTATGCTTTTATTATTGAAGTCGAAACCATGATTATCTTCATCTGAATCAACATACCAACGATAGGCAAAGAATGGCGTAACTGACACTTCTGTTATCGCATTGGAATAACCACCACCTATTCCAATACGGGTGGATAAATCATTATAGGACTTGTTGTCAAAATAGAGTGACCCATATACGCCCAAATCTATTTTGGCAAACAATCCATTATCAAATTGATAGCGCTTATCTGCACCGAAATTAAACTCAAGCCCTTTACCACTCTCAGGCTCTTGCAGGGAGCTTACCACCGCACCATTCGGGTAAACGATCTTGGTGCCTTTTTTAGGAGAATCATTGATATTCTTATCGTAAATATAAGAAGCACCAAAACTGAAGCTCCATTCATTTTGCTTTGAGATCGCTTCTAGAAATTGATCAATTATTTTATAGTAGGATTCGTTAAGATCCTGATTGCTACGCAGCTTTTCGAGTTCACTTTTTGCTGCTTGAAACTGCCTGTCGTAAAACAAAGCTATCGCCAATTGCAGGCGAACGCCAGCCTGATCCGGCAAAGCAGAGGTAATCTTGCGGTAAAGAGAAACAGCATCATTGGTCCTCCCTTCCGATAGGGCAATAATCGCTTCGCCCCAATCAATTAATGAATCATCACGGTTTTCAACTTCATAATACAGCTTCAGCTTTTCTTTTAATCCAGCTGCATCTGAGCGTAAGATCATCTCTGCAAGTTCTTCTTCCAAAGAAGAAACCGAGGTAGCTGAGAGAGCATCACCATTCTGTAAATCGGGGATAGCAATAGCCTTACTCTGAATATTTCTGGAATCTCTTTGAATCAAATCCTGATCAGGAACCACAAGCTTTTGATCCCTTTCTAGCGCGGCATCATCACCAAGTTGCTGTGCGTATATAGGTAACGCACAAAAAACAGAGATAGGAGCCAGAAAATAAATCGCTTTAAACATTAAATAATACCTTTTTTCACTCTTAAAATTGAGATTTTAAATCAATAAGAACATTCCTGGACACAAAATACGTGCTTGAATATAAATACACCACTTTTCTAATAGAGCAGCTTACCACCGCGCATTGTCGCATTTAAACTATCTTGCATAGGTTACAGAACTTTATATCCATTTTAGCAAACAGATTGATGGAAGCTGACCACAGAACAAACTGTAGATTCATCATTCCCTGAAAGCAGCAGAATAAAAAGTAGAAAAAATATCAAGCAGCTTTAATTTGTTTTCACCGAAGAACTTCAGCTATCGTAGCAGAAATTCAATCTATTTATATAGAGAATGCTGCCCAAAAAGCAAACGAAGTTTTAAACTGCATATAAAAATAAAGCGGCCACATAAGTGACCGCTTTATTACTAAAGGCTAGAATTAAGCCAAAAGTTTTGACTTAGTCAAGGTTAGAAACATCACCAACGTCAAGGTTGTCTAAGCCTTTGACTGGATCTGCATCGCGCTTAGCACCGAAGACACCGCCCCAGACATCGCCTTTAGCGCCAAACTTCTCTTGCCATGTGGTAGAGTTGATAGATCCACCTAACTCAGCAGCTTTTTCGCCGAAGAATGAAGCACGAAGGTCAGCTTTGTCTGATTTGTCGTAAATACGAGTAGCTTCACCCAATACGGTGTTACCGTGAATGTTACCTTCAAATTCAACCAAAGTATCTGTAACACTTGTCAAAGAATCATTCTTCTTCCAAACGTTATAAATATTACCTTTAACGTTGGCATTAGCCAGGTCAACAGTTGCAGTTACGAAGTTACCCAGAGCGTGAGAACCAGCACCTACACCGATTGCTGTAGGAACGTCTTGCTTGCCTTTGCCACCGTGGTAGCTGTTGTCGATACCGTACATCAGAGCGTGGCCATTATAAACAACCTTACGGTCGCCAAGGTCTTTAGCCAGTTTTTCCATTTCTTCAACAGTAGTTGCATCAGCACCACGGTAGAAGTAAGTATCAACGGCTTTTTCATCACCTTTTCTCAGGAATGGAGCACGAACATACTGTACTTCGCTAGTTTCTTCGTAATCCGCAATTGGATCCAAGTTACCAGTGACACGGCCATACTGTACCAATTCCAAAGTTTGTGGTACTGCAGCCAAGTTTGCTACAGCCTTCAAGGTACTTGCTTGTAGTTTTTCAGTAGCATTTTGACCACTAGTGCTAACTTTACCTACATTCGTTCCAGCAACGAAAGTTGTAGCACCTTTGTAGCTGTTGTAATAGTCAGGCGTACTTTGCGCATCAGTGTTGTAATAACGACCAAAGATGCGAGTAGATGAACGAGAATTCTCTTCAAGACCTTGGAATGTCTTCTTCTCGACAGGATTATTGGTAGCATCGTATGATTCTTTTGAATCTTTCAGACCTGGATAGTTAACACCAACCAGACCAATGGCTTCAGGGCCTTCGGCAGCGCCACTTTTTACTTTCTCCATCGCTTCTTCAGAAGTTGGCACCAAGTCACCAAAGACGTTCTGTTGGCCTAGCCAATTATTATCAAAGCGTAAAGAAACAAGTCCTAAACCGTAGTTTGGATCATCTTTAATCTTCTTCTCAAGATCTTTCAAGACTTTCTTGTAAGCTTCTGCTTCTTTCAAGATTTCTTTTTGCTCAATGCTCTTATTTGTCACAGCTTTCAGTTCTGTAATTTGATCATCTAAGTTACCGATAAGAGTGGTCAAATCAGTTTCTGTAACTGGAATGTCTGCCGCACTAGAACCAGTAGCTTTAGTTTGATCAAGCAGGTTAACGTTGAGATTATTCTGCGTCTGCAGAGACTGGTCACCATTGATATTATCTGCATCTTCACGAGGTTGACCCAAGTATTGAATTACCTTGATTTTGCCGTCTTTAAGCAAACGTGCACGAACGATGTTTGTGAACTTAGGGTTTTGGCTATCTGCATCTACACCAAGAATTGAAGTTGCTGAAGTGCTTTCATCCTTGTTAGCAAGACGGTCAAACAGTGACTTTTCATCACGAATGTATTGCAATGTACCTTGGCTAGGCTCTTTTTTGAAGTTCAGCTTGCCTACTACGCCAGTCTGTGATGGATCAACGATTTCCTGAGAAACTTCACCTGGAGTTTCAGTTTCAGGAATAACAACAGGAGTTTCAGGCTTAGGTGCTTGCTTTTCAGGAGTAGTCTGGTCATTGTTGCTGCTGCCGCCACATGCCGCAAGAGAGATTGCAGCAAAAATAGCGATAGATAAGTTCGAAAGTTTCATATATATGTTCCTATTCAATTGATGAATTCATAGCCATCTTGAATGACTGTCAGTAAGTCTAGCTTAGTTGTCCAGTCTGTGCAAGTCTTAAACAGGTTTTTTGTGGTTTTTTTACAAAAATCTATAGTTAATTACATTTTGATGTACAGGTTTATTTGACCTGCGGACTTATTATATCACCTAAATACGCCAATACTGTCGTTTTTTTGCAACAATTTTTTTGTATCAAAATTGCTACACTTAGGGCACTAAGCTCATCATCCATCTTTTATTAGTTATTATTTCTCTTAACTCTTTACTTATAATTCTAATATTATTGTCATTTTGGGAATGAGATTGGTTTCTATAGCTAAATTATCTTTCACATTCTTCCAGCTAAGCATCTGGATGACGAACGGCAAATCGTAATAGCAAGGCACATAGATTTTACAAATACCATAATCAAGCCCTACATAATATGTTTACAGCGCCGAACTTCTTCATAGCAATTAGCTATACCACCCTTCTAAAGGCAATAAATAATGCTTTGACATAGACCTTAAATACACAAGCAGAGAACCTAGCACCACCCACACGAGAACTACTATATATAGGGACTATCAAATGACATTAACCTAATAAGTCACCCTAACTGTACAAAGACCACATTCGCTCATAAGGTGTCATAACACACCTATTTAATTAATCTGATTATTCAATGGATAAAAGACTGCAATATCACTGCTCTTCCAATATGTAGACGATACATGCTCCCGGTCAGGGTAAGTACGTTTATAATGCATTTTCCAATGTATAGGACATCATCATGACTGCAAGACTCAAATGGCTGTGCCGCCGAGGCATGAAAGAGCTCGATATGCTCGTTGAAGGTTATCTGATCAACGACTACCCCAACGCTAGCCCTGAGCGACAGGCGGCCTTTGCCAAGCTGCTTGAATATCAGGACCCGCTAATCCTCGATTTACTGTTTGAGCGCACCCAAGATGAAGATGCTGAAGTGCAGGCGTTGATTGACGAACTCAAGGTCAAAAATACCAGCAAGTAAACTGATTCATGAACACTTTTAGCGTCAGCGAACTGAATCGGCAAGTCCGCGCCGAACTCGAAACCACGTTTGGCGATGTGTGGGTCGAGGGTGAAATATCCAACCTCGCACGCCCAGCCTCCGGTCACCTCTATTTCAGCCTCAAGGACAACAACGCACAAATCAGTTGCGCGCTATTCAAAGGCAGTCGCTACGGGCTCAAAATCCCAATGCGCGATATAGAAAATGGTATCGCCGTGCGTGCGCACGGCCGGGTCAGCCTCTATGAGCCACGCGGCAACTACCAGCTCATTGTCGATCAAATCGAACCCGCCGGGCTTGGTGCACTTGAGCAAGCATTTAAGGCACGGCAAGCTGAGCTTGCTGCTGAAGGACTGTTCGACATGGCGCACAAGCAAGCCATTCCCGAGCACCCGCGCACCATTGGCCTGATTACTTCAGCAAGTGGTGTAGCGGTTCACGACGCCCTGACCACGCTCAAGCGCCGTCATCCGCTGATGCCGGTGATTATTTATCCAAGTATGGTGCAAGGTGAAGGTGCGCCAGCACAGCTCATCGCGCAAATCAAAGCCGCCAATCGCCGCGCAGAATGTGATTTACTGTTGCTCATTCGCGGTGGTGGCAGCCTAGAAGACTTATGGGCATTCAACGACCCGCAATTGGTGCGCGAAATTGTCGCCAGCCGTATTCCAATCATCAGTGGTATCGGCCATGAAGTGGACGTGACCCTTGCAGACCTCGCCGCTGACCTACGCGCCCCTACCCCAACCGCAGCCGCCGAACAAGCTGTACCAGCGCTCAGTGATACTATCCGCCACCTTGCGCAACACCTTGAACAAATCGAGCAGCGTGTAGCGCGCCATCTCATGCACACTCGCCAGCATCTGGGCAACCTCGAACACCGCTTACAGCTGCAAAACCCCGTTCGCCAGCTACAAACCCACAGTCAGCGCTGTGACGAACTCGCGCAACGGCTCAGTCACGCCATGCAGCGCCGCATCAGTTTGCAACGCAATACACTTTCCTCCCTCAGCCAACGCCTGAGCATTGCTCCTGTACAACGCCGCGTTCAGCGCGAACGCCAAGCCGTGCAAAACCTCGAACAACGCCTAGGTCGAGCCATGACAGCCAAGCAGCAACACAGCCGTGAACGCCTTGTGTACCTGATGCAAAGCCTGCACAATCTCAGCCCACTGAATATTCTCGGGCGTGGCTATGCGATGGCATTTGATGATCAACAGCAGGTTATCCGCAGCAGCCAGGACGTCCCGCCCGGTGCACGCATCCACGTCCATCTTGGTGAAGGTAAACTGCACTGCGATGTGGTTCGCCGCAGCAAGAAATAGCTTCTTCTAGCCAAGAGGAAATGATGACATGATGAACCTCTTTCAAATTGACGATCCGCGCTTAACGCCCAATAGCGGCTATGATCCGATTACCTATGCACTCGTCACAGCTCCCGAAGCGTGGGTATTCGCTCACCCAGACACCAGCAGCGCTCGCCAAACCCAATACACTTTTGGCGAACCACTGCGCATCTTCGCTGAGCAAAACGGCTGGTTATATGCACAAAGCCTGCGTGATGACTATTGTGGTTGGCTACTGGCCTCTCAAGTGCGGCAATCTACGCAGCTGCCAACCACGCAAAGCCACGCTACACGCTACGCAGCCCCAATAACCACCAGCGCGACACTCAAAGGCGAACCGGTATGCATGTTGCCACCTGATGCTACATTTACGCCTGATGACGAACAAGGCGATTACCTGCATATTCCCAACCTCGGTTGGCTACATAAAAATCACACCATGCGCGGTGATGAGATCATCAATCCAGTCACTACCGCACGCGAACTATTGGGCAAAAGTTACGTCTGGGGTGGGCGTAGTGTCGCCGGGCTTGACTGCTCGGCACTGGCGCAGCTCTGCTACCGCCGCGCAGGGCGCAATATCCCGCGCGATGCCGACTTACAAGCACAATACTTACGCAACCACCACCAAACTATCGGCCTTGATGAAGTGCAAGCTGAAGACCTTATTTTTATTCCCGGTCACGTCATGCTCGCCATTGATCCAAATACCGTCATCCACGCCAGTGGCCACCACATGCTGGTCGTCAAAGAACCTCTACAGCCGGCACTCGAACGCTACCAACAATCTCTCAAAGAGCGCTACCAAATCAGCATCCACCGCTGGTCATAAACAATAAAAAAGGCCGCGATGATCGCGGCCTTTTTATCAGGGTTTGCTCACAAAATTAACCGTAGTGCGCCTCACCCATGTTGCGCTTGTGTCTGCCTTCCTGAATCATAGTCAGCAACAAAAGGACGCAAGCAAGGATACTGCCGCCAATCATGACGTAGAAACCACTATCCCAGCTGTAGTGCTCAACCGTCCAGCCAATCACGGCACTGGCCGCAACTGATCCACCAAGGTAGCCAAACAAGCCGGTGAACCCAGCGGCGGTGCCAGCGGCTTTCTTCGGCGCCAGCTCAAGCGCGTGCAAGCCGATCAGCATCACAGGGCCGTAAATCAGGAAGCCAACCACAACCATCATCGTCATCGCCATATTTTGCGATGTTGATTGCCAATAAGCATAGACGGCAATAGTAACTGCAATCATGAATACCAAGCCCGTCAGGCCACGGTTACTCTTGAACACTTTATCCGACATCCAGCCACACAGCAGCGTGCCCGGAATAGCCGCAATTTCATAAAGTGCGTAAGCAGTGGAAGATTTATCGATATTGAAGTGGCGAACTTCGCTCAAATAGGTCGGTGCCCAATCGAGGATGCCGTAGCGGATTAGGTAAACAAATACGTTTGCTACTGCGATGTACCACAGCAGTTTGTTCTTAAAGACATACTGAACAAAGATTTCTTTCGCCGTCAGTTCCTGCTCGGATTTAACCTTGTCATAGCCCTCAGGGTAATCGTCTTTATACTCTTCAATCGGTGGCAAGCCACATGATTGCGGCGTGTCTTTCATCACAAAGTAAATGATGATTGCAGCGACAACTGCAGCAATACCCGGATAGTACAGCGCTTGCTGCCAGACGTCTTTTTGCTCAACCGCATCGCGAACGATATTGTGTTGGCTCGCGTAAATAGTCGATGCCAAAATCAGCAATAATGCCGGAACAGCGCCACCGAAGTTGTGCGCAGTATTCCACACGGAAACAATCGTACCGCGTTCTTTTTTCGACCACCAATGCACCATAGTGCGGCCACAAGGCGGCCAACCCATGCCCTGTACCCAGCCATTGATGAACAGCAGAATAAACATGATGGTTACGCTACTCGTCGCCCAAGGGAACAGCCCCATCAGGATCATCACGATACCGGAAAGCACCAAGCCCAAAGGCAAAAATACCTTCGGATTCGAGCGGTCGGATACAGCACCCATCAGAAATTTTGAAATTCCGTAGGCAATTGAAATTGAAGACAGTGCATAACCCAATTCCGCTTTGGTGTATAAGCCCGCATCAATCATACCCGGCATAGCCAGAGAAAAATTCTTGCGTACAAAATAATACGCAGCATAGCCAAAGAAAATGCCAATGAACACCTGCCAACGCAAGCGCCGATAGGTAGGATCAATCTGTTCTTCGGGCAAACGTGGCTTATGCGCTGCCGGCTTCAAAAATCCGATCATATATGCTCTCCATCACTTTTATAAAACAGGGAGCCAATTCAACATCGGCTCCCGCGTGCAAAATTTGCGCGCGGATTGTAACAAATAAATAATACTTGTGTAATATTACCGAAACATTACTATGGTAGCGAATTTCCCTCAGAAAAATCAGTAGCTACTGCTCAATCAGATAAAGCATCGACATGTATAGAAAAAAAACAATCTAAAATGGATAACTTATTATATTTACTGATTATCCACTTTTGATTATCATGCGCCCAACCAAAAAGAAGAGCGGAATTAGCCATGCAAAGAAACGAGCAAATAGCACGAATTAAACAAATAGAAGAACAAGATGTTTTGATTATTGGGGGTGGCGCAACTGGATTGGGCATTGCCGTCGACGCAGCCAACCGCGGATTCAAGACCGTGCTATTTGAGCGTGCTGACTTTGCCAAAGGCACATCCAGCCGTAGCACCAAGCTGGTTCATGGTGGCGTACGTTATCTCGCTCAGGGTGATGTCGCGCTGGTTCGCGAAGCACTGCGTGAACGTGGTCGCCTCGCAAAAAATGCCCCGCACCTGTTCAAAACAGAAGCATTTATCATCCCCGGTGAGAAATGGTGGACTGCGCCCTACTACACCTTTGGCCTGTGGCTCTACGACCGCCTATCCGGCAAACTCGGTATTGGCCGCACGCGCTACCTCGCACAAGACAAAGCCAAAGCACAGCTCAAAGGCGTCAAAGCAGACAAGCTGCGCAACGGTGTATGCTATTACGATGGCCAATTTGACGATGCCCGACTCGCCATCAACCTCGCGCAAACCGCCGTTGAACAAGGCGCAACGCTGGCAAACTACTGTGCAGTTACCGGGTTGGAAAAAGATGATAGCGGCAAAGTCTGCGGCGTTACGGTGCAAGACACCCTGAACGGCGATACATTTACCGTCAAAGCACGCTGCATCATCAATGCGACCGGCGTCTTTGCCAACGAAATAAATGATATGGACGATCCAAACCACAAAGAAGGCATCGTCCCCAGCCAAGGTATCCACCTCGTGCTTGACCGCGAATTCCTACCCAACGATGCTGCACTGATGGTACCTAAGACCTCTGACGGCCGCGTACTCTTTGCCGTGCCGTGGCACGGTAAACTCGTCGTCGGTACAACCGATACCCTCGTTGAACACGCTGAATACGAACCGCGCCCACTTGAGCAGGAAATCGATTTTATCCTGCAAACCGCTACCGACTATTTCACCAAAGCACCAACCCGTGCTGACGTACGCAGTGTCTTTGTTGGTCTGCGCCCACTCGCAGCACCAAAAGAAGGCAGTAAGAGTACCAAAGAAGTCTCACGCAGCCATAAAGTCAGTATTAACCCATCGAATTTGGTCAATATCATTGGCGGCAAATGGACGACCTACCGTCAAATGGCGGAAGACACACTCGACGCAGCAATCAAAGCCAACATCCTGCCACACAAACCCTGTGGAACGACCGAACTCCCCATCCACGGCCACCACAGTGCGGACATGGGCAATCATCTCGGCTATTACGGCTCTGACCGTGCGGCAATCGAAGCGCTGGCACAGCAAGACAGCAAAGCTGGTGAGCAAATCCATCCGCAATATCCGTATCTCTACGCTGAAGTCTTGTGGGCAGTACGCGAAGAAATGGCGCAAACATTGGAAGACGTCCTCGCGCGCCGTATTCGCCTGCTGTTCCTTGACGCACAAGCCGCAGATGAAGCAGCCGAAAACGTCGCACGCTATATGGCGCAAGAATTGGGCAAAGACGATACATGGGCCAGCGAGCAAGCCGCGACGTTCCGCGAACTTTGCCAACAATACCGTTTACAGTAATTTATTTCTTAACCATAAAACAAAACGGCGTCCATGAAAGACGCCGTTTTGCTATGCCTGCAATAAGTTCAGGAAAACACCACCGTCTTCTTGCCATTGAGCAAGACACGGTGTTCACAGTGATATTGCAGCGCACGGGCAAGCACCAAACGCTCAATATCATGGCCAATTTCAGTCAGCTTTGCTGCACTCATGTTGTGGGTAACGCGCGCGACATCCTGCTCGATAATCGGACCTTCATCGAGATCAGTGGTTACATAATGCGCTGTCGCACCAATCAGCTTCACACCTTTGGCATGTGCCTGATGATACGGACGAGCACCCTTGAAGCTGGGCAAAAATGAATGGTGAATATTAATTGCACGGCCAGTTAAAAACTCGCATAGATCTTCGGACAAAATCTGCATATAGCGCGCCAGCACCACCAGATCAACATTATGATCAACTACAGCTTGCTTGAGTTTTGCTTCCTGCGCAGCGCGATTATCATCATCGCGATTGGCCAAAGGCCAGTGGTAATACGGCAAACCATGTCCTTCACACACTTCACGAAATGTATCGTGGTTACTGCCAACCGCAACAATCTCGATTGGCAGTGAGCCAGACTGCCAGCGGAACAGCAAATCATTCAGGCAATGCCCCGCCTTTGATACCATCAGCATCACTCTCGTTTTGTCGGTCACGCGGTGCCATTCAGATTGCATTTCCCATTGGCTCGCCACTGCGGACCATTCTTTTTCCAGCTCATCGAAAGAGGATGTAGCGGCCGATGCATCCATTTTCACACGCATGAAAAAGTGATTGGTTTCCTCATCACCGTATTGTGCTGAAGTGAGAATATTGATCCCACGATCAGCGAGGAAACCAGACACTGCATGAACGATTCCCGGTCGATCAGGGCATGACAAAGTCAGGATATAAATCGCATTTTCTTGCATCTTGTTCTTCTTTATATATGAATGAAACCGCGCACATCATACGCCAGCAGCCCACGCAGATAAAAATTTTTCACAAATTAATTGACAACCAGTTTCCATGATGTAAACTGGTTGTCAAATTACACAACAGGACAAGCCAATCATGGCACAACCTTCCAAACAAATAGGCGACATCGTGTTATCTTTATTCAGACTCAACGGGCTATTGCTCGCTTGGGGCGACCACTTTGCCAGTAGCGCCGGGCTGACCTCGGCTCGCTGGCAGGTACTTGGCGCACTCAGCCTGGCTGATGACCCGATGACAGCCCCACAAATTGCCGAGCGCATGGGCGTGACCCGCCAAGGTGTGCAAAAACAGCTCAACCTGTTGCTTGACGACGGTTGCGTTGAAAAGCGTGCCAATCGCATGCACAAGCGCTCGCCGCTGTATGTACTGACCGACAAAGGCGAAGCCTTGTTCCAGCGCATCAGTAACCTTTGGGACAACCACGCCGCAGAATGGGCCAAAACCCTGACTACCGAGCAGCTTGACCAAACTCAAAATACACTAAACCAATTAACCAACATCATCAATGAGGAAAACCACCATGAAAAGACAAACCATTCGTAACATCCACGTCGGCGCCGCCGTACTTGCCACCCTTGGTATCGCTACCTTTTGGCTTTCAACCATCACCGCAGAATTGTTCATGAGCCATGACAGTATTGCCACCGTCAAAATGCTGATTTGCTGCGCCATGTTTATTTTCATACCAACCATGGCCATCACTGGCGCGACCGGCATGAAAATGGGTGCAAAAAGCCCACACCCAAACATCGTGCGCAAGCGTAAGCGCATGCCGATCATTGCCTTGAATGGTCTGCTCGTATTGCTGCCCTGCGCCATTTACCTGAACCATCTTGCCAGTGCCGGGCAATTCACCACTACGTTCTACGTCGTGCAAATTATCGAAATTATTGCCGGTGCAACCAACCTGACCATGATGATACTCAGCATGCGTGACGGCATCACCCTGCACCGCCGTCCGAAAAAACGCAAACCAGCAATGGCATAAATACACACAAGGGCTGCCACAGAGCAGCCCTGTTATTTACACAAAACAATAATATAACATTCATCATAAGGCTTGATTATGTCCGCAGACACCCGCACCAAACTCTCTACTACCACCATCATCCTGCACTGGATTACCGGTATTGGCATCATATTCATGATGGCATTTGGTATTTATATGAGTCAAAACGAATTATTTGACCTCTACCCGATACACAAGGCCGTCGGCGTTGCTCTTTTTGCCCTGATTTTGCTGCGCCTGTTTTGGCGTATGCGCCAAGGATTTTTCCTGCAACACGTCGGTAACTATCACAAATGGGAAACTATACTGTCCAGAATCATCTTGCTGGTATTGCTGATCGGTATGGTGCTGTTCCCGATTTCCGGCATCGTCATGGCAAATGCCAGCGGCGTTGCTGCAACCATTGGCCAAGGCATCCACAAAGCACTGCTACCCATTATGGCTCTGGCCATAATCATCCATATCGTGGGTGCATACAAGCATCACCTGATCGATAAAGACGGCACCATGCGCCGTATGCTTGGCCGAAGAATTAACGACACTGGAGCCCTCTGATAGTTAAAAAATGCCCCCAGCAATTGGGGGCATTTTATGCATCATAATATATGCAAATTTCAGCATAACCCATCTATACAAAAATCTTTGTTCGTCATTTAATGACAACAGCCTCCAAGCAGCACGCACAAAAACTGAACACTCACCCATTTTGCGTGCGTCTTTTTATGATCAAATATACCTTGTCACTATAGTAGCCATAGCAAAACGGTCACAACTTCACCGAATGATTAGGAATTAAATTCAATGCTTACGTCACTAAACCACATCACGCTTGCAGTGCAAAATCTGGAGGTCTCTTTAACATTTTATACAGAGATTTTAGGATTCAAGCCGAGTGTGCGTTGGGACAACGGCGCTTACCTGCATTTGGGCAGTTTATGGCTTTGTCTTTCAGTAGATGCTGTATCACCACGGTCAGACTACACGCACATCGCGTTCACCATAGAAAAGAGTAACTTTGAGACTTTCGCGGAGAAGTTAAAACAATATCAAGTGCCAATATGGAAGCAAAATAAAAGCGAGGGAGACTCGATATACTTTCTTGATCCTGATCAGCACAAGTTGGAGGCTCATGTCGACAATTTACAGTCTCGGTTATCAGCACTGCATGATCACCCTTACGCCGGGCTTCAGTGGTTAAGTTAATCTAATAACAATCTCTGCAAACAGGCTGGTAGCTAAAAATCAGACGCTACTTTATTTTTAATAGTCCTCTTCTTTATGGCTCACTCAAACCATACTGAAGCCGGTTTCTTTCCATTAAAAACAGCACAGCGGACGATAGTCGACAACCATCGTCCGCTGTGCTGCAAGTAAAAATCAATCAGCTGCGCTTTTTCGTATCTGCCCATACGCAGATATTGGCGAGTAATGCACCACTGATGTTGTGCCATACGCTGAATAACGCACTCGGCAATGCCGCCAATGGTGAGAAATGCGCCGATGCCAGTGCTGCGCCCAAACCACTGTTCTGCATCCCGACTTCAACCATAATCGCACGCTGCTGCGCGAGGCCAAAGCCGCAGACCTTGCCGAGTGCAAAGCCACAGGCGTAACCAAGCAGGTTGTGCAGAACGACCACACCGAAAATCAACGCACCACTTTCAGCAATCTTGGCCTGTGACAATGCGACCACAATTGCAATAATCAGCACAATACCACCAACCGACACCAGCGGCAGAACCTCAATAGCAGGCTTAACCTTGTCGCCCAGCAAACGGTGCACAATCAAACCAGCAGAAATAGGCAACAAGACGATCTTGGCAATCGACCACATCATCGCCGCCAGAGGCACATCAATCAGCGTACCGGCATACAGCTCCAACAACAGCGGAGTGACAATTGGCGCAAGCACGGTTGAAAACGAGGTGATGGTGACGCTCAGTGCGACGTCCCCACGCGACAGGAACGTAATTACATTGCTCGACGTACCCCCGGGGCAGCAGCCGACCAGAATAACCCCTACGGCAACCATCGGATCAAGCGCAAACACTTTGGTTAACAGCAGCGCAAGCAGTGGCATAATCAAAAACTGCGCCGCAATACCAACGATGACCTGCACTGGACGTTTGGCAATTTCGGCAAAGTCTTTCACATCCAGCGTCAAACCCATACCGAACATAATCAAGCCCAGCGCAGGAACAATCCAGCCTTTTAACCCGACAAACCACTGCGGGAAAAAGAACCCCACGACTGCGAACAATATTGCCCACAGCGCAAATGTACGCCCAACCCAAGCGGAAAACCGCGCCAAACCTTGCATAATGCCACCTTACTGATTAATGAGAAACAATTAATACTATGCCTCTGCATAGCTTAATGCAACACTTCCGTGCCCACCGCCTGATGCGTATAATCCGCATTTTTGCACCACCAACCATCTATGCCCAACACGCCGCAAACCCTGATTTACCTGCTCGACATGATCGGCATCTTTGCCTGCAGTGTCGCGGCTAGCGTACTCGCAAAACGTGTGCGGCTGGATGTCTCGGGGGCAATCATGGTTGCTGTAGCAGGCGCAATCGGCGGCGGTACAATGCGTGACCTACTCATCAACCGCCACCCCATTTTTTGGCTCACGGACCTCAACTACCTCATCCTGATTACCGCTACCGCGATTATCACGCAAATTTTCTATCATCAGTTCGAGCGCCTTGACCACCCCTTGCGCTGGTTCGACGCTATCGGCCTCGCTGCATTTTCCATCATTGGCTTTAATGCCGCAGCCGAACAGGGCATGAATGCTGCAATTATCGTCCTAATGGGCGTCATTACCGCCGTCATGGGCGGCATCATGCGCGACATCATCTGCCGTGAAATTCCACTCGTTTTGCGCCGGGAGATTTACATATCTGCAGCCATAGCAGGCGGACTGTGTTGGCTAGCCATGAATCATCTCGGCCTGCCAAGCTGGCTGCGCGACCTCGCCAGTATGCTCATTATCATTGCCATCCGCATGATCTCGTTCTATCGTGATTGGCATCTACCCGATTTAACCAAACAACCAAAGAGAGAAAAACCATGAACTACAGCGAACTCAACCCACTCACCTACGACATCGTTTCCGTGCAATCGCAAGTCATCTACGGTACGGTCGGCAACTGTGCTGCCATGCCTACCTTGCGCGACCTCGGTCAACGCGCCATCGCTGTACCAACCGTCTTACTCAGTAATACCCCGTTCTACGCCAGCAACGCCGGCGGCATTATCAGCGATGAGTGGTTCAGCGGTTATTTGCGCGATGTCGATGCGCGTGACGCCATCCCTGAACTCAAAGCAATCATCAGTGGCTACCTCGGCGCACCGTCACAAGCACACATCCTGCACGATTGGATCGTCGAACAGCGCGGCAAACATCCAGATCTGATCGCCTGCATTGATCCAGTGATGGGCGATAGCGACAGCGGCCTCTACGTTGACCCTAACCTCGCTGCTGCTTACCGCGACAAACTCATCCATGCCGCCAACATCCTCACCCCGAACCACTTTGAAGTTGAATACCTTACCGGCGGAGACAAACTCGAAGGTACCGATGCACTCATCAAAGGTGCACGCAGCCTGCTGCACGATAACCTGCGCGCCATCGTCGTCACCAGCGCAAACCTTGACGATACGCCAGAAAACAGCATCAGTATCTTGATCGTCACAGCCGACAGCGCCGAGCACTTCCATCATGAGCGCATCGACTGCAACGTCAAAGGCTCAGGCGACACTTTCAACGCCACCCTCGCCACTGGCCTCATTCAAGGCAAGCCACTGCTCGATGCTGCCAAACACGCTGCTGAGTACGTCGTCAACGCCATGCGTGAAACTGCCAAAGGCAACTACGGCGAGCTTTTACTGCCTTAATAAACTGATAATCAGACGTTTCAAAGAGCCATGCTATAATTGAGCGCTTGCCAAATTTTAACGAGAGCGCAATGAAACGTCGTCAATTCGTCATTACCGGTGCAGCTGGGCTACTGGCTGCACCCAAACTGTTTGCCGCTGATGAAGCAGCCCCTGCGGCCGTAGCCACGCATAACTTTGACGCTGTGCGCGAGATTGCACGCCATCAGGCAACTCGTGTCGACAACCCAATAAAAATGCCTCTTGGCGGCCCATTTGCCAACCTCAACTACGATCAGTATCGCGGCATCCGCTTCCGCAAAGAGCGCAACCCATTGGCTGACAACAGCGGCTTCAGTATTGACTTGCTGCCGCCCGGCTTACTCTACGAACAGCCAGTTGATATTTATCTAGTACGCGACGGGATTGCTGAGCCGGTCACTTTCGATCCAACTGCATTCGACTTCCAGTCCAATCTTTTTGCTGACCGCAGCCTTGATGTCCCTGAAGAGGAACGTCGCAAAATGGGCTGGTCGGGCTTTCGTATCCGCTACCCAATCAATACACCTGACATCAGTGATGAAATTGCCGTCTTCCAAGGCGCGAGCTATTTCCGCGCCATCGCACGCGATACCTTATACGGTCTTTCCGCGCGTGGCCTGGCAATAAAAACAGGGAACCCTAAAGGTGAGGAATTCCCGCGCTTCACCCGCTTTTGGATTCACCAGCCCCCAGCTGGCTCACGTACTATTCGCGTTGAAGCCCTGCTTGAAAGTGATTCACTGACCGGTGCGTATAGCTTTGATATCACACCCGGTGCTGAAACCGTCTTCGTGGTCAATTGCAGCTTATTCCCACGACGTGTTATTGAAGACTACGGCATTGCACCACTGACCTCGATGTACTATTTCAGCCCGGCACAGCGTGCACAAATCAACGACTACCGCGAAGCCGTTCACGATAGCGAAGGCATCGCCATGCTCACCGGTCGGGATGTGCGCTTGTGGCGCCCTCTCTCAAACCCGCCACGCCTGCAGTTTTCCGCCTTTCAGGACAACAACCCCAAGGGCTTTGGCCTCATTCAGCGCAGCCGCAATTTTTCCGACTACGAAGACGGCGAAGCACGCTACGAAGACCGCCCATCAGCATGGGTTGTACCACGTGGCGAGTGGGGAAAAGGCAACGTGTCACTAATTGAAATACCGGTCAATGATGAGTTTAACGACAACATCGTCAGCTTCTGGAAGCCAGACGCCAAACTCGAAGCTGGCGTGCAAAAAGACTTCGCCTATGACCTGATTTGGTCAGCAGCAGGCCCATCATTTTCACGCCGTGCGCGGATCGTCTCGACCCGTTCAGGCCGTTCAGTCAATGATCCTGACAACATTACCTTTACCATCGACTTTGCACCTATTACCCGCCAGCAATTTCTCGATCCTGACAAAATCCGCCTGGACGTCAACGCGAGCCAAGGAGAAATCATCTCCTCATACCTGACCTCGCTACCAGATAGCGGCCTGCTTCGTGCCAGCTTTGACTTCCGCCCCGGAGATGCCAAGCTCGCCGAGCTACAACTCGTCATCCACGAGAGTGACAAGCAAATCGCAGAAAACTGGCTCTATCGCTGGATCGCCAAATAATGACAAATAAACTGCAATACGACGCCGCACTTCCACCGGAAGCGCCACTAGAGATGCCCATTCAGTCGCTGCGCAAAGCCAAGCGTGCCCCCAGGCTCGCTTGGTCATGGCGCACTTTTTTTGCGCGCATCATTGCCTTTGGCGGCGCTATTGCACTCGGCACGCTGGGTAGCTGGCAACTCTATGAAGCCTTTGGCAGCGAAGCCAATAGCTTGCAGTATGCCTTGCTCGGGTTATTCGCCCTGACCTTCTACTGGATTGCCTTCTCAACCACGGCCGCACTTGCCGGGTTATTGCCGGCACGCAAGCCTAAAAACAGCCCGGAACATCCTGCGGACAGCAAAATAGCACTGGTCATGCCCGTTTATGGTGAAGATCCGGCGATGACCGGCTCCGCACTGCTTGCCATGAGCAAACAACTTGCAGAGACGAACACCGGCCAACGCTTCGAGCTATTCATCATCTCTGACACACAAAATATCGACGCATGGGCCGCCGAAGCCGCGGCATTTGCTATCTTACGGCGCGAATCGCCATTACCGGTGTGGTATCGCCGCCGCCCCAAGAACACCGCGCGTAAAGTGGGCAACGTCGAGGACTTCGTCAAACGCTGGGGTGCACGCTACGAATACATGGTCATGCTAGATGCTGACAGCATCATGGATGCAGCCACCCTCACCCGCATGGCCGAACGCATTGATGCCTCACCTCGGCTCGGGCTGCTGCAAACTATGCCACGCTTGGTCGGTGGTGACTCCTTACTTGCCCGCACCATTCAGTTTGCCGGCGCATTATATGGGCCAATCGTTGCGCGCGGGGTCGATGCGTGGCAGGGGCAAGACGGCAACTACTGGGGGCACAACGCCATCATCCGTACCCGTGCCTTTGCCGAAAGCTGCGGCCTGCCCAAGCTCCGCGGCCGTCGCCCAATAGGTGGGCATATCATGAGCCACGATTTCGTCGAAGCAGCACTGCTGCGCCGTGCTGGCTGGGGCGTACGCATGGACGGCGACTTGCACGGCAGCTACGAAGGCATTCCACCTACGCTTGGTGACCTCGCGGGTCGTGAGCGCCGCTGGGCGCAAGGCAACCTACAGCACCTAGGCGTCATCGCAGCCAAAGGCTTACGCTGGCCAAATCGCGTCCATTTCCTGATCGGGATTTTTAGCTATCTGATGAGCCCAATCTGGCTCGCGATGCTTCTTGTCGGTGGCCTGCTTACCGCACAAACCCTGCTCATCCCGACGGAATACTTCACCTCGCGTTACCAGCTCTTCCCGGACTGGCCTACTTTTGACGCTGAGCGTATGCGCCTATTGTTTTTCGCAGCCCTCGGCTTACTACTATTACCCAAATTCCTCGGCCTGCTACGCGGACTGCTTCTACCGCGTGTCGCGCGTAGCTTTGGTGGCTACCTTGCACTCATTACCAGCTTCATCAGTGAGTTATTTATCTCGGCACTCTATGCGCCGTTAATGATGCTGATGCAAACCCATCACGTCTTCGACATCATCTTTGGTCGCGATTCCGGCTGGGCAACGCAAAGCCGTAATGCAACCGTTATGCCTTGGCGCGAAGCCTTCCGCCGCAGCTGGCTGCACTTATTTGCTGGCTGGGTTCCACTCATTCTGCTGATATTTCTTGCTCCAGATCAAATCATTTGGTTATCACCGGTACTTGCCGGGCTATGCCTCTCGCCATTACTGACCCGCCACAGCGGTAATACTCGCTTAGGCAAAGCATTGGCGCGCGGCCGAATTTTGCTAATCCCGGAAGAAACCAACCCACCAGCAGTCATCAATGAAGCTGACCAATACCGGCCACTATTTGCCAAAGCAGCCTCTTTGACCTTTGCCCAACTCATCAATGACAGCAGCGCAATCAATGCTCATATTGACAGCCTGCCCACACCATATGGCGAAGGCCGTGACGAACGCTTACTCGCCATCACAGCACATGCAAAAATCGACGCTGCACGAGATATTGAGCAAGCGCTTGACTACCTCAACCGCGATGAAATTATGTATGTGGCCGGTCACCCGGATTCACTACGCTACCTGCACACAAAAGCCAACCCGCTCGGCCTCGCCTGAGCGGATACGGCAATATCACTAATGCTTTAGCGCCGCACGGCGCTTTTGCAAAATCTCTACTGACATATAAATTTGTCGGTTTACGCATATTTTTGTAAGCTAACCTAAAATATATCGTTAAATTATCAGTACGATTTATAGGTTAAATCACTCTATCAATATCGTCGCTTGACCTTTCATCCATAACCACAAGGAAGCCTCTCGTGAAAAGAAGAAACCTCATCAAAGCCGGTAGTGTTAGCGCACTTGCTATGGGTGCTGCTGGAGCCGCACGCGCTGAAGAAAAGCAATACAACTGGAAAATGGTCATGTCGTGGCCAAAGAAATTCCCCGGCCTCGGCACCGGTGCGCAATGGTTTGCAGACGAACTCAAGCGCGTCACCAACGGCCAGATCAATATCACCATCTACGGCGGTGGCGAACTCGTTCCGGCGCTGGAAGTATTTAATGCCGTCAGCGACGGCACTGCCGAGCTCGGTCATGGTACAGGTTATTACTGGAAAGGTACTGTACCTGAAGCTGAAATTTTCACATCCGTACCCTTTGGGCTTACCCCTTTGGACTACACCTCATGGTATGAAATGCACGGCGGCCACGACCTACATACCGAACTTTACAAACCATTCAATGTTGTCCCAATGTTGGCCGGCAATACCGACTATCAAATGGGCGGCTGGTTCAACAAGGAAATTAATTCCCTGGAAGATTTCCAAGGATTGAAAATCCGTATGCCAGGCATTGGCGGTGAAGTACTCAAGCGCGTCGGCGCAACCCCGGTTACCATGCCCGGCAGTGAGATTTTCACCTCGATGCAAAATGGCGTCATTGATGCTGCTGACTGGGTAGGGCCGTGGAACGATCTCGCTTTCGGTCTCTATAAAGCAGCAAAATATTATTATGGCGGCTGGAACGAACCGAGTGCCGGAGTCGAACTCCTGATCAATGGCGATGCTTGGAACAGCCTGCCGGAACACCTGCAAGCCCAAGTTAAAAGCGTCTCGCAGGCGGCAACCATGTTTATGATCAATGAATACCGCGTCAACAATGCCCAAGCATTACAAACGCTGGTCGATAAACACGGTGTAGACGTCCGCTTCATGAGCGACGACATCATGCGTGAGCTGAAGAAACTCACCGCAGACTACATGGATGAATACGCGGCTCAAAGCGATATTGCCAAGCGCATTGCCGACTCATATCGCGCCTATTCTGCATTGCAAGACAAAGGCTCAGCCAACGAGCGCCATATCCTGCAATACCG
This sequence comes from Cardiobacteriaceae bacterium TAE3-ERU3, assembly GCA_019218315.1. Lineage (NCBI taxonomy): Bacteria > Pseudomonadati > Pseudomonadota > Gammaproteobacteria > Cardiobacteriales > Cardiobacteriaceae > Cardiobacteriaceae bacterium TAE3-ERU3. Next base: position 110,857 of record JAHUUI010000005.1, read on the forward strand.
CACTCTGTAACCAATCCTCATACAGCCGCAAGTGCTTCAAGCCTTGCGGCTTTTTTAGGCACTATAGCCCATTCGATTGACTATCTAACTCTTCAAAAAAAATAGATTATCGGTGCTTTACTGATCGGTATCAGCACAGCTAGCATCACCTATATCCATAAGTATGGCTTCACCGAAGAGATACCCTCGCACTCAACTGGCCTCTATATCACATTGAGATCAAGCTCCATTGTGATACGCAACTGCTGCAGCGAAGAAGCGCTTATCACCGCCTACTTCAGCTCGAATCCTTTTCAGAAGACGATACCGCACTAGAGCTTACTGAAGACTGCCAGATTTCGACCTCACAGCCAGTATTTGATGATGTTGTGATTGGTAACAGAAGGTTTCAAGTGCCACCACATCCCAAGGTCAACTGAAATTGAACTTTGTTTGGATACCGTGGCTTGAGTAATTAAAAAATGGGTAATAAAAAACTTCACTTTTATTAAGTTATGGTTATAATCTTACTTGTCTACTTACCCCATAGGAGTTCGATAATGAAAAAATCTCTGCTTGCTCTCGCGATCAGCACCATGATGCCTGCTGCATTTGCCGCCGACACCATCACCATTGCCCTTGCTGGCCCAACCACTGGTCCGGTCACGCAATATGGCACCATGCAAAATACCGGAGCAAAAATGGCGATTGAACAAATCAACGCCAATGGCGGTATGAACGGTCAACAAATCGAATACAAAATTTACGACGATGCTTGTGAGCCAAAGCAAGCCGTTTCAGTTGCCAACCAAATCGTTAATGACGGTATCCAGTACGTTATCGGCCACCTCTGCTCATCATCTACGCTGCCAGCAGCAGAAATTTATGACGAAGAAGGCATCGTCATGGTTACGCCAGCTGCAACTGCGCCAGAGCTGACTGAAAAAGGCTACACCACTATTTTCCGCACCATCGGTACCGACGCACAAAGCGCCCCGACCAGTGCCAACTACATCGTTGACGTTTTAAAGCCTAAACGCATTGCCCTGTTGCACGACAAACAGCAGTACGGCCAAGGACTCGCTGAAGGCGTGGAGAAAGTACTTAAGGAAAAAGGTGTTGAGCCGGTTATTATGGAAGGCGTGAGCAAGGGTCAAACTGACTTCGCTGCACTGATCACCAAGCTCAAGTCTGAAAATGTCGACTTCGTCTATTGGGGCGGCTACCACCCTGAGCTCGGCCTGATCATCCGCCAAGGTAACGACCAAGGCTTCAACCCAACTTACATGGGTGCAGACGGTATCGATAACCCTGACTTGTTCGCTATTGCTGGTGAAGCAGCCAATGGCATCCTCGCGACTGTACCTAAGAACTTCGCAGAAGATCCAAACAATGCCGAGCTGGTTGAAGCATTTAAAGCCAAAGGCGACGATGTTAGCGGCCCATTCGTACTCCCAGGCTACACTGCAGTACAAGTTATTGTTGATGCGGCCAACGAAGTTGGTAGTAACGACGATAGCGAAGCCGTTGCTGATGCAATCCGCGCTGGCACGTTCAACACCCCAATCGGTGAAATCAGCTATCAGGAAAATGGCAACCTGAAAGACTTCCAGTCAGTTATCTATGAGCTGAATGCTGACGGCAGCCGTAAGCTGGTCACTGGCGAATAAGCCATCATTACCACGGCGGCATGGTTTCCATGTCGCCGTTTTTTTGACTGTATAGCCAAGTGATTTTAAATTTCATATCAATACGATACCGTATGAATTTTAAAGGCACTTACTTTATGCGTACCTTTTCGCGGAACAACACACATGTACGATCTTCCCCAACAAATTATTAATGGCGTGACGCTTGGCAGCATCTACGCTCTAATCGCCATCGGCTATACGATGGTGTATGGCATTATCGGACTGATCAACTTCGCGCACGGCGAAGTCTATATGATCGGTGCTTACACTGGCATTGTTGCCATAGTCGGCCTACCGATGATCGGGATCACCGCCCTGCCGATTATTCTGATCCTGACTTTTGCCATCGCTATGCTCATCACCAGTGGCTACGGTTACATGATTGAGTCCGTCGCTTATAAGCCATTACGCAACAGTCCGCGCCTCGTACCGCTCATTTCCGCAATCGGTATGTCGATCTTCCTGCAAAACTTTGTCGCTAACGGCCAAAGCAATAAAGACATTGCCCTGCAACCGGTCATGGACCAGCGCTGGGAACTATTCAGTGGCAGCGAAGCCGCCTTCTCCGTCTCAGCACTGCAAATCATCATTATTATCTCGACCCTTGTATCCATGGCCGCACTAAGCCTGTTTATCCAGAATTCCAAAATGGGTAAAGCCTGCCGCGCCTGCGCACAAGACCTCGGGATGGCACGCTTGCTTGGCATTGACGCCAATAAAGTCATCGCCCTGACGTTCGTTATCGGTGCTGCGCTCGCTGCAATTGCCGGCGTACTCGTCGCTCTGTACTACGGCGTCGTTACCCCATATATCGGCTTCATTGCCGGGCTTAAGGCATTTACCGCAGCCGTTCTTGGCGGTATCGGTTCAATTCCTGGCGCCATGCTTGGTGGCTTGATTCTCGGCCTCACTGAAAGCTTTACATCTGCCTACTTATCCAGTGAATACAAAGATGTGGTCGCATTTTCGCTACTGATCCTTGTGTTACTGTTCCGCCCAACCGGAATCCTTGGTAAACCGGAGGTAGAAAAAGTATGATACGCCACACATTAAAACAAGCCGTGGTGATGGGCTTTCTCACCTTCCTCATCACTCTGCCAATTCTTGGCGTCAAAATCCATCAGGACGCCAGCGGCCTCAGCCTCACCGGAACATGGATGCACAGCGTCTATGCGGGGCTGGCAGTATTTATTGCCAACTTGATGCTGCCGGTCATGCGCTTCACCAAGCACATCAATCCACGCTTCCAACCATCGAGCTATCTCGAATCACACCGTGACTGGGTACTCGGTATCCTGATCATCATCGGCTGCCTGATTCCATTTATCGGCTCACGAGCCACCATCGACATTGCAACCTTGGCATTGATTTATGTCTTACTCGGCCTCGGCCTTAACGTCGTGGTCGGCTTTGCCGGGCTGCTTGATCTCGGCTATGTCGGCTTTTATGCCGTTGGCGCATACACCTACGCCCTGCTTTCGACTCACTACGGCATCAGCTTCTGGTGGGTGCTGCCCATTGCCGCTGTACTCGCCGGTATCGTCGGTATCTTACTCGGCTTCCCCGTCCTGCGCTTGCGCGGTGACTACCTCGCCATCGTTACTCTGGGCTTCGGTGAAATCATCCGTATCCTGCTCAACAACCTCGATACCTACACCAACGGCCCGGCCGGCATCAGTTCAATACCGGCACCAAGCCTGTTTGGTATCGTGTTTACCAAACGAGCCAAAGTCGGGGAAATCCCATTCCATGAATGGGCGGGGCTGAAATACAGTTCGGAATACCGCTTAATATTCCTCTACATCATTATTTTTGTCCTTTGCCTGGCAACATTGTGGATCGTCAACCGTCTCCTGCGTATGCCGGTTGGTCGCGCGTGGGAGGCACTGCGTGAAGATGAAATCGCTTGCCGCTCACTCGGCCTAAACCCAACGTTGGTCAAGTTATCAGCCTTCGCCATCGGCGCATTATTTGCCGGTATTGCTGGTGCATTCTTCGCCGCTAAGCAGGGCTTTATCAACCCCGAATCATTTACCTTTATCGAGTCGGCCATCGTCCTCGCCATCGTCGTCCTCGGCGGCATGGGCTCGCAAGTTGGCGTTATTCTCGCCGCCATTGCGCTCACAGCCATCCCCGAACTGGCACGCGAATTTTCTGAATACCGCATGCTGATCTTCGGTGCGGTGATGGTCGTCATGATGATTTGGCGACCACAAGGTCTTATCCCTGCTCAACGTCCAAAAATGGAGCTGCCGGAATGAAATCACTGCTCTCTGTACACGACCTGCGCATGGTCTTCGGCGGCCTCGTTGCGGTAGATGAAGTCACTTTCCACCTTTATCAAGACGAAATCTCTGCCATCATTGGCCCTAACGGCGCCGGAAAAACCACGGTATTTAACTGCATCAGCGGCTTCTATAAGCCCAGCGGCGGCACTATCACCCTCGACGGCGAAGATATCACCGGCAAACCCAGCCACATCGTCGCGCAAAAAGGGCTGACGCGAACCTTCCAGAACATCCGCCTATTCAAAGAAATGACGGTGCTGGAAAATCTGCTGATTGCGCGCCATCAATACGTCAACCGTAGCTATTTTGCCGGTATATTCCGCACCAAAAGCTACCGCGACAGCGAACAGCGCGCCAAGATCCTCGCAGCCGAATGGCTGAGCTTCTTCGGCCTGCGCGAGTACGCTAACCACGAAGCGGGCAATCTCGCCTACGGCCAGCAGCGCCGCCTCGAAATTGCGCGCTGCATGATGACCGAGCCCAAAGTGCTGATTCTCGACGAACCTGCAGCGGGGCTAAACCCCAACGAAACTGCCGAACTCGTCACCCTCATTCGCCGCCTACGCGATGAGCACCGCATCTCCGTGTTGCTGATTGAGCACGACATGAGCCTCGTCATGCCGTTATCCGAACAAATCATGGTGATGGAATACGGCCGCCCAATCGCCATCGGCAGTCCAGACGATATCCGCAACAACCCCGACGTCATCAAAGCCTACCTCGGAGAAGAATAAATGCTGCAAATTACCGACCTGCATACTCACTACGGACAAATTGAGGCACTCAAAGGCGTATCTCTGCACGTTGAACAAGGCGAAATCGTCACACTTATCGGTGCCAATGGTGCAGGAAAATCGACCTTACTCAATACCATCTGCGGCAACCCGCAAGCCTCATCAGGCAGCGTCATCTACGAAGGTGAAGACATCACCCAACAGCCCACGCACCGCATCAGCCAATCGGGCATTGCCCTTGTCCCCGAAGGGCGCCGCATCTTTTCTGGCTTAACCATCGAAGAAAACCTCGAGCTCGGTGGCTTCCACCGCAGCGCCAGTGAAAACAAACAGGGTATAGAACACGCCTACAGCCTATTCCCGCGCCTTGCCGAACGCCGTAAACAACGCGCCGGCACCTTATCCGGCGGCGAACAACAAATGCTCGCCATTGGCCGCGGGCTGATGATGCGCCCACGCCTGCTGCTACTTGATGAACCTTCGCTTGGTCTCGCGCCGCTAATCATCGCGCAGATCTTCAACATCATTGAGGACATCCGCAAAGAAGGTATCACCATCTTTTTGGTCGAGCAAAACGCACACCGCGCCCTACAAATAGCCGACCGTGGCTACGTCCTCGAAATCGGCAAGATCACCATGCACGATACTGGCGCCAACCTGCTCACCTCCGACCGCGTCAAGGCCGCCTATCTAGGAGGCTAAGCCGTTATCATAGACTTAAACAACTGATTTTATTTGAAACAAAATAACACTAGTTAAATAAATGCTAACAGCAATATATAGAGATTATATTTTTTAAGTAGTAGTGTAATGACATATAGCCAATTCATTTTAAAGACAATTGGCTATTGCATTTCGTTCATCACATGAGGGGAGAGCAAGTCATGTCAACTATGAAAGCAACCGTATTTATTGCACCCGGGAAAATCGAGGTACAGGAAAAGCCCATACCTGAAATCGGGCCAAACGATGCACTAATTAAGATCACTACAACCACCATCTGCGGCACAGACATCCATATTCTAAAAGGAGAATACCCCGTAGAAAAAGGCCTGACCATCGGCCATGAGCCTGTCGGGATCATTGAGAAGCTAGGCAAGAATGTCCATGGCTACGAAGAAGGCCAGCGCGTTATTGCAGGCGCGATTTGCCCTAGCTTCAGTTCTTATGCCTGTCAGGACGGCGTCTCATCTCAAGATGGCGGCTACATCATGCCGGATGGCCCTTGCCATGGCTACAAAGCAACTGGCGGCTGGCGCTTCGGCAACATCATCGACGGCACTCAAGCCGAATACGTGCTCGTACCAGACGCACAGGCAAACCTCGCCCCAGTACCTGATGAACTCACTGACGAACAGGTACTGATGTGCCCGGATATTATGTCTACCGGCTTTAAAGGTGCTGAAAATGCCAATATCAAAATTGGCGATACCGTTGCCATTTTTGCTCAAGGCCCTATCGGGCTATGCGCTACAGCAGGGGCAAAGTTGCGCGGCGCGGCTGCAATTATCGCCATTGATGGCAACGACGAACGCTTGGCAATCGCCAAAAAGATGGGTGCAGATATCACCCTGAACTTCACCAAAGTCGACGTGATTGATGAAATCATGAAGCTGACCAATGGTCGTGGTGTCGATGCCAGCATTGAAGCGCTTGGCATGCAAAAGACATTCGAACAAGCGCTGCGTATCCTTAAACCGGGCGGTACATTATCAAGCCTCGGCGTTTATTCAGAAGACCTCAAGATTCCAATCAGCGCATTTGCCGCCGGACTCGGTGACCACAAAATCAACACTGCACTTTGCCCCGGCGGAAAAGAACGCATGCGCCGCCTGATGGCCGTCATTGAGCACGACCGCATCGACCTCACGCCACTGGTCACCCATGAATACAAGCTCGATAACATCGTCGAAGCCTATGACCTATTCATGAACCAGCGCGACGGCGTACTAAAAGTCGCGATCAAACCATAATCAACAAACCAAGCTCATTCAAGCCCTGCTTTTGCAGGGCTTTTGTTTTCCAAAAACATTGCTCACTAATTTAAAATAACGAGCTGTTTACCAAACCGAATCACCATGCTTATTCTTAACGAATTGTTTCCAACCTTTCTTTGGCTTATTCCGTTATTGGTATGCGTCATGGTGCTCAAGCTGGTATTCAGTAGCAGACGCGTTAAAGGCTGGATAGGTGAAAAAGTCGTTGCTACTTCATTTCAACTGCACCTCAATCCCGAGGAATATCAGGTAATCAATGATGTCACGTTACCGACGCATAATGGCGGTACGACGCAAATAGACCACATCATCACTTCACGCTACGGCATCTTCGTCGTTGAAACCAAAAATATGAAAGGCTGGATATTTGGTGATACAAAGCAAGCGAAATGGACGCAAATCCACTACAAACAAAAACACCAATTCATGAATCCGCTACGACAAAACTACAAGCACACCAAAACGCTCGCCGACCTGCTCAATATCAATCACGAATACTGCATACCCGTTGTCATTTTCATCGGTGATGCAATATTTAAAACCCCCATGCCGGATAACGTAGTTAGTGACGGCGGCAGCCTCGCTAACTATATTCGGCGCCATCAGCAAACCCGGTTTAGTGAAGCCGAAGTATTGAGCATGACAGACACCATCAAAAATAACTGTCTCATGCAGAACAGAGCGACCAAGCAGGCCCATATTAACCACATCAAAACATTACACACCCAAGCACAAAAACAGCCTACACCGTCCTGCCCGCACTGCGGCAGCAATATGAAACTACGCACCGCCCACAAAGGCGCACACAGTGGCAAACAGTTTTGGGGCTGCGAACATTTTCCCAAATGCCACGGCACTAAAGCCTATATTCAGGGGCGCTAATAACCAAGCTATTAAGACTATCTAAATAACCTTAGCTTGATATCCTTACTTACCGCTTCAACTTCGCAAATGCATCAGCCATTGCGGTATTCGGCTGTGGTTTGCTGTCGCGTTTGTTGGATTTATGCTGGTTGCGTGACGGGTTGTTGTCTTGTCGTTTGGCGCTGCTGTGGTCACTGCCGGATTGTCCGCCGTCTTTGCGCATCGACAGGCTGATGCGTTTGCGCTTGGGATCAACTTCAAGCACGCGCACCTTAACCACATCACCGGCTTTAACCACCTCACGCGGATCACTGACGTAGCGATCCGCTAGTTGCGAAATATGCACCAGTCCGTCCTGATGCACGCCGATATCGACGAATGCTCCAAAATTGGCGACATTACTGACCACGCCTTCGAGCACCATGCCCACTTCAAGGTCGCTGACTTCATTCACGCCCTCGGCAAAGCTCGCGGTTTTGAATTCACCACGCGGATCACGGCCCGGCTTTTCCAGCTCGCTGATGATGTCGCGGATGGTCGGCAAGCCAAATTGTTCGGTGATGAAGTCTTGCGGCTTGATACGCGCAATCGCCTCACGGTTGCCAATCAGTTCACCAGTAGACAAGCCCAGCGCTTCGCTCATTTTCTTGACCACACCATACGCTTCAGGGTGTACCGCGGAAGCATCCAGCGGCTCTTTACCGCCATTGACGCGCAAGAATCCCGCCGCCTGCTCGTAGGTTTTCGCGCCCAAGCGCGGTACTTTGAGCAAGGTCTTGCGGCTGTTGAATGCGCCATGTTCATCGCGAAATGCAACAATATTTGCCGCCAAAGTTGCATGCAAACCGGCAATGCGTGCCAGCAATGCCGGTGATGCCGTATTCACATCAACCCCGACCGCATTCACGCAATCCTCAACCACGCCGTCGAGACTGTGCGCCAGTGCATTCTGGTCAACATCGTGTTGATACTGACCGACACCAATCGACTTCGGATCAATTTTGACCAGTTCTGCGAGCGGATCTTGCAAGCGCCGCGCAATCGATACCGCACCGCGCAACGACACATCCAAATCCGGCAACTCCTGCGACGCCAGTTCCGACGCGGAATATACCGACGCACCTGCTTCACTCACCACCAGCTTGTGCACTTCCATATCCTGCTTGCGGCATTCGGCGACCAGTTCCGCAGCAAGCTGATCGGTTTCGCGGCTCGCGGTGCCATTGCCAATCGCAACCAGGCGCACATTGTGCTGCTTGATCAGCTTGAATAAGGTATGCAAACTACCCTGCCAATCCTTGCGAGGCACATGCGGGTAAATCGTATCCGTCGCGGCGACTTTGCCGGTATCGTCAACCACCGCCACTTTGACCCCAGTACGCAAACCGGGATCAAGCCCCAAGGTCGGCAAACGCCCTGCTGGTGCAGCAAGTAACAAGTCTTTTACGTTACTGGCGAATACAGAAATGGCGTCTTCATCCGCCTGTTGCTTGAGGCGGGAAAACGCATCGGTTGATAGTGAAATAAGCAACTTGGCGCGCCATGCAAGTCGCACGCAATCGCGCAACCAGCAGCATTTCTCGCCAATGCCGAAATGCTCCACTATAATCAGCTCGTATTCACTCGGCACACTGCTTGGCAATTCCTCGGCCTGCGCCTGCAAGCTGACATTGAGCACGCCTTCATTGCGCCCACGGAACAGCGCCAACGCCCGGTGCCCCGGTACTTTAGCAATTGGCTCAGCGTAGTCAAAATAATCCTTAAACTTCTCACCTGCCTCGGCCTGCCCTTCGACCACCTGCGACACCACCACACCTTCACGCCACAATTTCTCGCGCAAGCGTGCCAACAAGGCCGCATCCTCGCCTAATTGCTCGATGACAATCGCGCGTGCACCATCAAGCGCCGCTTGCGCATCAGCTACACCCTTATCGGCGTCGACATAATCAGCAGCCAAATCAAGTGGCTCGGCTGGCTGCGTATCCATAATTGCTTCAGCCAATGGTGCCAACCCAGCCTCACGCGCAATCTGCGCCTTGGTACGGCGCTTGGGCTTATATGGTAGATAAAGGTCTTCAAGTGTGGTCTTATTATCCGCCGCCTCAATCGCTGCACGCAGCTCATCATTCAGCTTGCCTTGTTCATCAATGGATTTCAGGATGGTCTCGCGGCGCTCGTTTAGCGAGCGTAAATAGCCCAGCTGGTCGTGCAAATTGCGCAACTGGGTATCGTCCAACCCGCCGGTCACCTCTTTACGATAACGGGCAATAAACGGCACCGTCGCACCATCGTCGAGCAGCGCAATCACCGCCTCGACCTGCTTCGGCTGCACATTCAACGTCGTCGCAATCTGGCGAATAATATCCATAATCCCTCACAATCTATATAATCTGAATAAGCACACAGTTTACCAATCACATACAAACATGCTTGCAAAATATATCTTTGTCAGGATTATGTAACTCCTATAAGATACCTGATGTCCACAGACATAACGGACATAAGAATAACCACCTCACTATTTTTCAGGGAATTATCATGTCAAAAAAATTACTCTTTTCTATTCCGGTATTCATTACTACACTAGCCCTGACAGGTTGCGGAGGTGGCGGTGCAGATATTAGCCACACTGAAATGATAAAGTCAGAAAACAATAAAAAATTTGAAGAAAAACTTGGTGAATCTATTAATAAGAATAATGCTCTAACGCCAGATGAATATCAGGAAGAAGCAAGACGCCTCAAAGACAATACGTTAACAATAACTAACTCCTCCAATTCTGATAGTCTCGAAGCAACTTTAATCGAGAACAATCACACCTTGATGAAATACAAAAATAACGAACTATATCTATCTTTTAGCACCCTTCCTGCAGGGTTAAGTACAAAAAAGATCCACTTTATAGGAAATGACCTTCAAGATACTGGTAATTTATACAGTTATCAGCTCCCTTTTTCACTCGCCTCCATATATCGAAACTACGATAAGGGAACCAGCATTCACTATGTTCTCGGATCACCTACCCGATTAAGTGAAACACCCTCAACAGGGAAAGCACAATATAAAGGTTTTGCTTCGGATGGAAGAGAAAGTGGTGAATTAATATATGATATTGATTTTTCAACAAGAAAAGGATCAGGAATAATTTCGGGCTTATCTCACTATGGTGAAATAACCCTGCACGAAGCTTCCTTAAAACAAGCCCCTTTTGGGCTTAATAATGATTCTATACAAAGTATGACAATTGCTGATGCTTCAGTAAGCTCAAAAAAACAAGATTTTGACTCTGGGCCACTCCAGAACTATGGTTTAATTTTGTACGGTCCTAAAGCCAGTGAATTGGCTGGTAGTATCAATAGTTTCTCCATTGAACACGTTATCGTTTTTAATGGAGAAAGAGGCGATATTCAAGAATAGTAACTATTAACAAATGCAAAAAGCGTCTAAATTTTAGACGCTTTTTTCTGTTTTAATGCACCATGCAAGAACTCTCTTTCCGCAAATACCCGTCCACTGCTTCGCTGCAATGCTTTGAAGCATCTGCACGGCATCTGAGCTTTACCAAGGCAGCGCGGGAATTGCACATGACGCAAAGCGCGGTGAGCAAGCAAGTCGCCCAACTTGAGAATTTGCTGCAAACACAGCTGTTCCACCGCAGTCGCCAGCGCCTCCACCTCTCTCCGGCTGGCAAGATTTTTCTCAAAGAAGCAGAGGCGATTCTTGCACGGATTGAACTTGCTGTACTCAATATGCTCGCACACGGCAGCGAGGCCGAGCCGCTACACATCGCTTGCCACCCGACTTTGTGCGCACGCTGGCTAGTGCCGCTACTTAAGGGATTCAGTCGCGCACATCCGCACATCCATCTCGATATTTGCGACCAGATTGGTACGCTGGTCGCGGAAAATCGCACTGTCGATATGGCATTTCTATACGGCGACGGTGTGTGGCCAGAAATGGAATGTATCAAATTATTTGACGAGCACTGCGTCGCGGTCTGTGCGCCGTCGTTAATCGACGCACCGCTGGCCAATGTCGAAGCACTTGCTGATTACACACTACTACAATCGCGCTCACGCCCGCGCGCATGGCGCGATTATTTTGCCTTGCAACTGGTCCAGCAAAGCCACACCTTCACTGGTCCACGCTTTGATACCTTTTACGCCTGCATTCAGGCCGCAGAAACTGGCTGTGGTATCGCATTGGTGCCGCAGCTTCTCGTGCAAGACGAGCTCGATAGTGGCAAATTAATCATGCCGTGGCCGTATGTACTGCACAGCAGCGGTGCGTATTACATGCTCTATGCCACCGCACTCGCCGATACGCCAAAAGTCGCGGCGATGCTCGCCTGGGTACAAAAGCACCTTCATGATTAGAAAAAAGCTCAAAAAATCCTACTTTAGGAAAATAAAGAATAACTAGACGATAAATATTCGTTTGCTTCATGCTTCACTCTCGGCTTCAATAACCATTCCGTGACTAACATAAAGAGAATAAACATGAGCCAGTGGATCAACCCAGACGACATCCGCGCAGACTTTTCCGCCGCGATGTCAAAAATGTACCAGCAAGAAGTACCACTCTACGGTGACTTGATGGATTTGGTTGCAGACGTTAATACAGCAACCCTTAAAGCTCATCCTGAGCTACAACACCAGCTTGAGCAGACTGGCGAAATTGAGCGCCTTGATATGGAACGCCACGGTGCTATCCGCGTTGGTAAGCCTGAAGAGTTAGCAACCATTCGCCGCGTATTTGCGGTAATGGGTATGCAACCAGTTGGTTATTACGATCTTGCCCCAGCGGGCGTCCCAGTGCATTCCACCGCATTTCGCGCCACCGATGCAAAATCGCTAAACCGTAGCCCATTCCGCGTATTTACCTCTTTATTACGCTTGGAACTGATTGACGACCCTGCCCTGCGCCAGCAAGCCGAGGAAACTCTTGCCAAGCGCAACATTTTCACCGACGGTGCAATCGCCCTGACCGAACAATGCGAGCGCGACGGCGGCCTGAACGAAACAGACGCCAAGCGCTTCGTGGAAGAAGTGCTGGAAACTTTCCGGTGGCACACCGAATCACCGGTATCACGTGAGCTCTACCAAGCCTTGCACGACCAACACCGCCTGATTGCAGACGTCGTCGCATTCAAAGGCCCACATATTAACCACCTCACGCCGCGCACCCTCGACATCGACGCTGTACAGGCTGGCATGAGCAGCCGCGGCATCACGCCCAAAGCGGTCATCGAAGGCCCACCACGCCGCAACTGCCCAATCTTGCTGCGCCAGACCAGCTTTAAAGCACTTGAAGAGAGCGTTACCTTTACCGGCAGCGGCCAACCCGAAACTGGCCACCACACTGCGCGCTTTGGCGAAATCGAGCAGCGAGGCGTCGCCCTCACCCCCAAAGGCCGTGGGCTATATGACCGCTTGCTAAACGAAGCACGTGGCCAACTTGGCGGCGCACCAAACGAAGCGAATGCCGATCGCTACATGCAATTACTCGAAGCATCTTTTAGTGACTTCCCTGATGATTACGCTACCTTGCGCAGCGAAGAATTGGCCTATTTCCACTACTTCGTCACTGAGCAAGGCAAAGCCCGCAATTACGATAAAACCTTAACCGAAGCCGACCTCGATACTCTGCTCACCGCTGGCGACATCAGCATAGAACCAATTGTGTACGAAGACTTCCTGCCCGTATCTGCGGCCGGTATCTTCCAATCTAACCTCGGCGAAGGTGGCGCCAAAGAATACAACGGCACATCCAACCGCGATTTATTCGAGCGCGACCTCGGCGCGTCGGTACAGGACGAACTCGAACTGTACGCGACCACTGAACGGCAATCCATCGCCACCTGCCTCGCCGCACTCAACCAAAACTAATCAACCCATAAAAGGAATACACATGATTCAGGATTTACTGCAAAAACTCGGTGTTGCCAAAGATGCTTACCAAAACGGCAGCCTCGCCGTACACAGCCCGATTGACGGCAGCGAATTGGCTAAAGTCAGCGAACACCAAGCCAGCGATGTCGACGGCATTATCAACAACGCTCAGCAAGCGTTCAAGCAGTGGCGCAACGTACCAGCCCCGCGCCGTGGCGAATTAGTTCGTCTGCTCGGTGAAGAGCTGCGCGCGCACAAAGCTGAACTCGGCGCACTGGTATCGTGGGAAGCAGGCAAAATCGAACAGGAAGGCCTCGGTGAAGTACAGGAAATGATTGATATCTGCGACTTTGCCGTCGGTCTGTCGCGTCAGCTTTACGGCCTGACCATTGCATCGGAACGCCCCGGCCACCACATGCGCGAAACGTGGCACCCGCTTGGCGTCGTCGGTATCATCTCGGCGTTTAACTTCCCTGTCGCGGTGTGGTCGTGGAACAGCGCACTGGCACTGGTGTGCGGCAACAGCTGTATCTGGAAGCCATCGGAAAAAACCCCGTTGACCGCACTCGCTTGCCAAGCCCTGTTCGACAAAGCAGTCGCCAAATTCGGCGACGACGCACCGGCCAACCTCTCGCAACTGCTGATTGGCGACGCCAAAGTCGGCGATGCACTGGTCACCGATGAGCGTGTACCATTGGTCAGCGCCACCGGCAGCACGCGCATGGGCCGCATCGTTGCACCGAAAGTCGCCGAACGCTTCGGCAAGTGCATCCTCGAACTCGGCGGCAACAACGCCATGATTCTTACCCCAAGTGCCGACCTTGACCTCGCCATCCGTGGCATCCTGTTCTCGGCGGTTGGCACAGCCGGTCAGCGTTGCACCACCCTGCGCCGCCTGTTCGTGCATGAATCGATCAAGGACGACGTCCTCACCAAGCTGAAAAAAGCCTACTCAACCGTCTCCATCGGCCATCCGCTCGAAGGCAACCTCGTCGGCCCGCTGATTGATGAAGCCATCTTCAACGACATGCAAGCCATCCTCGACAAAGCCAAAGCCTCTGGCGGCATCGTCACTGGCGGCGAGCGCGTCTTGCAGGACAAATTCCCCGATGCGTACTACGTTCAGCCAGCCATCGTTGAAATGAACGAGCAAAACGACGTGGTCAAGACCGAAACCTTCGCGCCAATCCTCTACGTCATGAGCTACAGCGACTTCGAGGACGCGATTGAACTGCAAAACGACGTCCCGCAAGGCCTGTCGTCCTGCACCTTCACCAACGACATCCGCGAAGCCGAACTGTTCCTCAGCGACCGTGGCAGCGACTGCGGCATTGCCAACATCAACATCGGCACCAGTGGTGCAGAAATCGGCGGCGCATTCGGCGGTGAAAAAGAAACCGGCGGTGGCCGTGAATCTGGCTCGGATGCATGGAAAGCGTACATGCGCCGCCAGACCAACACCATCAACTACTCGCGCGAACTACCACTCGCCCAAGGTATCAACTTCGGCGACTAAACCAGACAAGCCCGCGTTTATCGCGGGCTTTATCGCCACAAATACTTGCTGGTACTTATAGTCAAATAACACAATAAATGAGGGTGCATACCATGTCCGAACTAAATAACCCAGCGGCCATCTACGATAAAGAGCCCAATCACCTGCCGGAAAGTAATAATTTTCTACTCGACATTGCCCCACTGGTGCTCACCACCATTATTATGGCGATACAGTTCTTCTACTATAAAGACTTCACTCCACACATTCCTCTCGCCTGCGGCATCCTGATTACCGGCCTGTTCGTGCGCTTCCGCCACGGCAAATGGATGAACATGGAAAACCACATGTATAAAGTGGTTAAAATCGGCCTGCCAGCGAGTATGATACTACTCAGCGTCGGCATGCTGATTGCCTCGTGGATACTCGCCGGCACCGTCCCGACCATCCTCTATTACGGCTTCGGCTGGTTCTCGCCGAGCACCTTCCTGTTCTCGGTGTGTATCCTCTGCGCTATCATCTCGGTCGCCACCGGCACCTCATGGGGCACCGTCGGTACAGTCGGCCTCGCCATGATGGGTATTGGTGAAGGTCTCGGCATTCCAGCCGCGTATACTGGCGGCGCCGTCGTATCCGGCGCGTTCTTCGGCGACAAAATGTCACCGCTATCAGACACCACCAACCTCACCCCTGCCGCGGCCGAAATCGACCTCTGGGACCACATCAAAGGCTTGCTGCCGACCACCGTACCGGCAATGGTCATCGCTCTCGGCATTTACTGGTACATGGGTATGCAATACGGCGGCGACGGCGTCGACACCAGCCGCGTCGACCTGCTGCGCCAAACCATGATGGATAACCACACTATCTCGTGGATCACCCTGTTGCCCGCGGTCATCGTCATTGGTGCTGCGATTATGAAACTGCCCGCATTGCCAACCATCCTTGCAGGTGTCGTCACCGCCTGTTTAATCGCCGTATTCATGCAAGGCATCAGTCTGCACCCGATCTTCGACATGCTCATGAATGGCTACAAATCCACCACCGGCGTCGAAATCGTCGACAAACTGCTGTCCAAAGGCGGTGTCATGTCGATGACGTGGGTCACTGCATTGACCCTGTTTGCCCTGTCATTTGTTGGCTGTATCGAATACTACGGCACCCTGCGCTCAATCATGGCCAAACTTAACAAAGTCATCCACAGCCGCTTTGGCCTCGTCAGCGCCAGCTACGGCGGCGTCATCGGTGCAGGTACTATTACTGGCGACGTCTACACCACGCTCGTCCTCTCTGGCCGCCTGATGAAAGACAAATACATCGAACTCGGCTACCGTCGTACCATCCTCACCCGCTCAATCGAGGATTGCGGCACCCTGCTTTCGCCGCTGATTCCGTGGAACATGGGTGGTAGCTTCGTCGCGGCCACTCTCGGCATCGCCACCATCACCTATGCACCGTGGGCATTCGCCTGCTGGATATCGCCACTCATCGGCCTCGTCTGGGCGGCTACCGGCCTATTCATGCCACGCGAACCCGTCCTAGCCGACCCCAACCCGAAAAAGCCAGCACACTGGGAGGGCTTATAATATGCTCAAAGACGCAATACTGTGGCACACTCAGGTTGCCACCCCTATTGCACACCTCGCACTCGACGCCGACCTGCGCAGCGATGTCTGCATCATCGGCGGCGGCTATACTGGCCTATCTGCCGCCATCCACCTCGCCGAAGCCGGCAAAAACGTCACCCTGCTCGAAGCCCACGCCATTGGCGCGGGCGGCTCGGGGCGCAACGTTGGCCTCGTCAACGCAGGCACATGGGCGCAGCCCGACGACCTCAATCAACAGCTCGGCGAAGCAGCCGGTGAAAAACTCACCTCCGCGCTCGGCCAAGCGCCCAAACTCGTCTGGGACACCATTGACCGCCTCAATATCACCGCTCACGACAGCCGTAGCGGCAACCTGCACATGGCGCACAACGACAGTGCCGAAGCCGACATAGACGCACGCCACGCACAACTCACCCGCCGTGGTGCAGACGTCGAAATCCTCACCGGCAGCCGCTGCCACGAGTATTGCGGTACTACCACCATCAACAAAGCCCTGCTCGACAAACGCGCAGGCACGATTAACCCCTACGCCTACGTCACCGGCCTCGCGCAAGCCGCGACCCGCCTCGGCGTACGCATATGCGAGCACAGCCCCGTCACCGGCATCGAAAAAAGCGGTGAGCGCTGGCTGGTACGCACCGACAGCAACAGCGTTGACGCCGAAAAAGTCATCATCGCCAGCAACGCCTACACCGAAGGCGAATGGACCGACATCCTCAAAACCATCTACTTCGTCAACTACTTCCAAATCGCCTCGCCGCCACTCGAAGGCGAAGCCAATGAACGCATCCTGCCACACCGCAACGGCTCGTGGGACACCCGCCTCGCGCTATCGAGCATCCGCCGCGACAGCGAAGACCGCCTGCTGCTCGGCACAGTCGGCCTCGCAGACGGCAAACAATGGCTCTACCGCGCATGGGCAGACCGCATGGCCAAGCACTACTTCCCCGACCTCGGCAACATCGACTGGGACTACCGCTGGTGCGGCCGCTTCGGCTTCACCCCCGACCACATCATGCGCATCTTCGAGCCCGCCACAGGCATCCTCGCCGCCACCGGCTACAACGGCCGTGGTATCACCACCGGCACCCTGTTCGGCAAAGCCTTTGCCAACTACCTCATCGACGACGACCGCGACGCCTTGCCCATTCCCTTCCGCACCGTCGCCGACAGCAGCCTGAACTGGCGCAAAACCCGCGCCATCAACTACGACGCCGGTATCGCGCTCTACCACGCCGGACAATGCCTGCGCATCATCACGTAAATGAAAATGCCTTGGCCGTATGTTATGTTGATAACTTAATCCAACCGCAGGAATCATTATGAAATTCTTTGACGCCGAACAAACCGCAGCAGCACTCACTTATCCAGAGCTGATTGACGCCCTGCGCCGCTATTTCAGCACCGATATTGAAGCACCACTGCGCCACGTGCACACCATGCCTAATAAAGACGAACACGATCCAATGCTACTACTCAAGCCTGCATGGGCAAAAGACGGCGAATTTGGCGGCACCAAGCTACTCACCTTCACCCCGGACAACGGACAACGCAACCTGCCCGCGATTGACGGCGCATACGTTCTATTCTCGCGGGAAGATGGTCGTCTGCTAGCGCTGATGGACGCCAAGCCAATGACTGCCAAGCGCACCGCCGCTGCATCCGCGCTTGCTGCTGATTACCTCGCACGCAAAGACGCCAAAGTCCATCTGGTAATTGGCAGTGGCGCAGTCGGCAGTGAGTTACCCCACGCTCACCGCGCAGTACGCGACATCGAGCGCACCCTAATTTGGAGCCGTGACGAACAAGGCGCAAAAAAACTGGTTGAGAAACTCAATCAGCAAGGCCTTAAAGCTGAGCATTGTGCTGACCTCGAAGCAGGTGTGCGCGAAGCCGACATCATCAGCAGCGCGACGCCTTCTTCCGAACCGCTGATTTTTGGCAAATGGCTACAGCCCGGTCAGCACGTTGACCTGATTGGCAGCTTCCGCGAAGACATGCGCGAAGCCGATAACGAAGCTGTTTCGCGTGCAGAAGTATTCATTGACTGCGACGCAGCGCCCGAAGAAAGCGGCGACCTCATCCAGCCGATCAAAAGCGGTGTATTAAAAGAAGACGACATCCGTGGCGATCTTGTTGCCCTGTGCGCGGGCAAAGCCAAGCGCGAGAGCAACGACGCCATCACCCTGTTTAAAAGCGTCGGCACCGCACTGGAAGACCTCGCAGCAGCTGAAGTCGTTTACAAGCACTACAGCTAAATCAAGTCGCGCGTGAGTAAGCAGGTCAATATCATCGGCGGCGGCATCATTGGCTTGACCACCGCCGCCGCATTAATCGAGCGCGGTCATCGCGTCACGCTGATTGAAGCGCGGGCAAATATTGGCGATGGCACCAGCCATGCCAATAACGCCCTGCTCACCACCAGCTTTGCCACCCCGTTATCCGCACCTGGCACCCCGCACCAATTCCTGCAATGGCTACGCGCTGATCCAGCAATTTCGCCAAGCCGTGTCGATTGGCGCATTTTGCCTCGCAACAGCAAATGGGGCTTTGACTTCCTGCGCGCCTGCCGCGCAACCCCGTACCGCAACACCACCCGCACCACGCTTGAAATGGCACGGCACAGCCTCGACCTGCTGCACGACCTCGGTGAGCGCTACAATCTCGACTACGACCAACGTGGCGGCGGTTGCCTGAAAATCTTTCGCGACCCGCAACAACTCGCTGCCTTTGCCAGCCAGCAACGCTTGCTCGATGAATTGGGCGTAGCCAGCAAATGGCTCGACCATGACGCACTGCTCGCACAAGAACCAGCTCTCGCGCACAGCAAGGAACAGTGGCTCGGCGGCTGGTATTTCCCCGAAGACCGCATCGGCGACTGCCATGCTTTCATCCAGGCACTGCACAGCGTGCTTGCTGAACGCGGCTTGCATACGGTCACTGACGAACCCGTGACCGCCCTGCTGGGCAATCATCAGCACGTCCACGGCGTACGCAGCGAAAACAACGAATACCCTGCCGATGCCACGATCCTGTGCACCGCCTTCGTACCCGACTTCGCCCGCCGCGACATTGCCTTTGAGGTGTGTCCGGTCAAAGGCTATTCCTTCACTTACGACGCATCGGCATTGCCGCCCGAAGCCATGCCGACTGCCACCGTGTTTGACGACGTCGATCACATCGGCGTCGTACGGATTGGTACACGCCTGCGTGTGGCCGGACGTGCCGACCTCGTCGGCCACAACCTCACCCTTGATCCCGCTTCGCAACAGCAAATCCGCAATGGCCTGCAACGCCTCTTCCCTACCCTGACCGGCTTGCCCGAACTGGAAAACTGGTGCGGACTGCGCCCGATGGCGGCCCGCGGCTTACCGTTTATCGGTGCGGGTAAACGCAGCGGCCTTTATGCCAATCTCGGCCACGGCCACCTCGGCTGGACGCTTGCCTGCGCCAGCGCAAAAACCCTCTGCCAACAACTCACGTAGTATTGCTACGCCATCATTTGCAGCGCAATCTCATGATGTACAATAACCCGCTTGTTTTAACGACCACACCAAGGATTGCCCATGTCAGCATGGACCGTCAGTAAAGCCCGCGAACTCTACGAAAAGCCATTTATGGATTTGCTCTTTGAAGCGCAGCAAATTCATCGCCAGCACCATGACCCGAATGCAGTGCAAATCAGCACCCTGCTTTCGATCAAGACGGGTGCTTGCCCTGAGGACTGCAAATACTGCCCACAAAGTGCGCGCTACAAGACCGGCGTACAGCGCGAAGCCTTGATGAAAGTCGAAGAAATTGTCGCCGCTGCCAAAAATGCCAAAGCACAAGGTGCAACGCGCTTCTGCATGGGTGCGGCATGGCGCGACCCGAAAGAAAAAGACATGCCTTATTTGCAGGAAATCATCCGCCAAGTCAAAGGGCTGGGCATGGAAACCTGCATGACCCTCGGTATGCTCAATGAGGACAAAGCGAACAAACTCGCCGAAGCGGGGCTTGATTACTACAACCACAACCTCGACACCTCGCGCCGCTACTACTCGGAAATCATCAGTACGCGCAGCTACGACGACCGCCTAGACACACTGGAAAACGTGCGCAACGCAGGCATGAAAATCTGCTCGGGCGGCATACTCGGCATGGGTGAAGAGCAGGATGACCAACTCGCCATGCTGGTCGAACTCGCCAACCTGCGCCAACCGCCGGAATCGGTACCGATTAACCAGCTGGTGCGCGTCCCCGGTACACCACTGGCCAAACTCGACGACCTCGATCCGTTCGATTTCATTCGCATTATTGCTGTCGCACGTATCATGATGCCAAAATCATCAGTACGCCTCTCTGCCGGTCGTGAATTGATGAACGAACAGATGCAGGCGTTGTGCTTTATGGCCGGTGCCAACTCGATTTTCTACGGCTGCAAGTTGCTCACCACGTCCAACCCCGAAGAAAATGCCGACAAAAAGCTGTTTGCCAAACTCGGCATCAACCGCCATCAGGCTGGCTTTGCCGAGCCCGTCGAAATTGACGAACCGGCACCCGCAGCCGCACCGGTTGGCATGTATTTCCCAGAAAAGAAAACCGCTGACGCTTCTTCATAAAGCGACGCGAATACAATCATGACACCTAAATCCACTACCGACATCATCCTTTATACAGTGATGCTTTTTGTTGGTGTGTGGATTATCGACTGGATATTCACAACGCTTTTTGGCGGCGAAAGCACGTCGTTGGTTGCAATAGCCATAGGCGTAATATTCGTTCGTTTTACGCAGTCATATTTCGGTAAAAAATTAAATCAGAATAACCACCCCGATTTGCACGAAAACGAACAGTTCGAATACGCAACACCAGCAAATCTGTCCAGTGTTGGCGGAAAACTGTTTCTCACTAACCAGCAGCTGATGTTTAAAGCGCATAAATTCAACTTGCAGAAAAAAAAGCACATCAGTATCCCGTACAGCGACATTGTCAGTATTAACGCTTCCGGCACACTGAACCGACTGCTGAACAAAATCAATATCACTGACAAAAGTGGCCACACCTACCGCTTTATCATCACAAGTGGCGAGCGTGACAAATTCATCACGCTATTACACGCTAAAGCACCATAATCCGTGGACTTAAAAGAGCATTTCAATTGGGCGTTGATCGATGAACTCGGTCAACGTCTGCAAGCTTCTGACCCTGATTTTGATCGCGGGCAATTCAAAGCCAACGTCACCCCCGATCTGCTCATGCTGGAAATGAAGGCACGCTTGCACATTATTTCCACGGCCTTGTTTACCAGCATGGATAAGCCTTACGCGCAAGCCGTACCGCTGCTGCTGACTGCATTGGACGACGGTTCACATGGTCTCGGCGAATTACGCGGCTTTCCGGTGTGGGTGATTGCCGATATTGTCGAGCGTTACGGCCTCAACCAACCCAAATTGTCACTGCAAGCCATCCACAAAATCACCCAACACTTCACCGGTGAATTTGCCATTCGCCCCTACCTTGAGCAGCATCCGCAATACACCCTCGAAACATTACACGCGTGGACGGATGATCCATATGCCGACGTACGCAGGCTGGTCAGTGAAGGCATTCGCCCAAGATTACCGTGGGGCACACGAATCAAGCGCCTGATCCAAGACCCAAGCGAGATTTTCCCGCTGCTGGACAAACTTTATGACGACGACAGTGAATACGTGCGCCGTTCAGTCGCCAATAACCTCAACGACATCAGTAAAGACCATCCCGAACTGGTCATCGCACGCCTGAAATCATGGCAAAAGCAAAGCCCACCATCACCGCACCTCGACTGGATCATCCGCCATGCTTGTCGTAGCCTGATTCGTGCCGGTCATCCTGATGCATTGGCGCTGCAAGGCTATGCTCCCGCAACTGCTGTTATCGTCAACGAATTCACAGTGCAGCCTGAGCAAGTTATTTTGGGCGAATCATTTACCGTCAACCTTACCCTTGATGCTGACCAGGACTCTGCACTACTGATTGACCTGATTTTGCACTCACCAAGCGCGAGCAACAAAGCGCGCAAACGGGTACTGAAATGGTGCCGCCGCGACGTTCCGGCTGGCAACCGCGTTACCCTGAGCAAATCATGGCCACTCAAAAGCACCACAACCCGCCAGGAATATCCCGGTGAATACCGCATTGAACTGATGATTAACGGGCGGATACTTGCCAGCACAACTTTTGCTGCTATTTCAGGCGAGATATAAAGCAAGATAATCTGCAATAATGCTCGCTCAATACTAATAAGGTACGACCATGCAACCACAAACCGTGCTCGACTTCTGGTTCAAAGACATCGACAAGAGCCTGTGGTTCAGGAAAGACGATGAATTTGACGCGACCATCCGCGAACGCTTCGGTGCGCTGACCGAAAGTGCACACGCGGGCGAACTTTATGTTTGGCGTGGCGACATTTACGGCCGCCTGGCTGAAATCATCGTTTTGGATCAATTTTCGCGCAATATCTGGCGCGACGATGCGCGCGCTTTTGCCAGCGACAGTATGGCACTGGTTTTGGCACAAGAAGCAATCAAGCAGCCAGACTATGACAAGCTTGATACTGACCAGCGCAGTTTTTTACTGATGCCTTACATGCACTCGGAATCTGCGGCCATCCACGAGCAAGCAATGCAACTGTTTGCGACACTTGACGCACCTTCTACCTACGCATTCGAACAAAAGCACAAAGCCATCATCGACCGCTTCGGGCGCTATCCGCACCGCAACGGTATTTTAAATCGCAGCTCGACGCCTGAGGAAATCGAGTTTCTCAAGCAACCCGGGTCAGGCTTCTGAGACCTAATAAAAACCCCCGTGAAAGCGCTGGGCTTTCACGGGGGTTTCTAAAAACATAGCCAAGTGATTTTAAAGGTGCTTGGCTATATGATTAGCTGGATTTTTGCTCGCTGATCCGGCGCAAACACACATTGGCAAATTCAAACAAGCCCCACTTGCCGAGTTCACGGCCGTAACCGGAGCGCTTGATGCCGCCAAATGGCAAATCCGGCTGGGTGCTGGAAAATTCATTGACTGCAATCATGCCAGCGTTGAGCTGATCGGCGACTTTGGTCGCGCGCGCAACGTCCGCTCCCCACACTGAAGCTGAAAGGCCGAAGTCGGTGTCGTTGGCGATTTCGATGGCATGCGCATCGTCTTTCGCTTTGTAGATCATCACCGCTGGGCCAAACAACTCGTTACAGGCAAGGTCGCTGCCTTCGGGAATATCGGTCAGCACAGCCGGGCTCATGAATGCGCCGGCTCGGTCAAGCTTTTCGCCGCCACAATGCAGGGTTGCGCCGTCTTTAACCGCTTTTTGAATGCGCTCGACCACTTCATCACGCGCACCGACTGAAGAGAGTGGCCCCATTTTGGTTTCAGGGTCGTCGTAAGTGCCCACTTTGGTGTTCTTGGTAAATTCGACCGCATGCTTGACGAACTCGTCGTATAGGCTTTCGAGCACGATGATGCGCTTGTTCGAGGTGCACACTTGCCCTGAATTGCTGAGGCGGTTGCGTACCGCAGCTTTGGCCACACCGGCGACGTCATCAGTATCGAGCACGACCATCGGGTCATTGCCGCCGAGTTCGAGTACCGATTTTTTGATGTGCTTGGCTGCCTGCGCGGCAACGGCTGTACCCGCGCGCTCGGAACCGGTCAGTGACACGCCTTTAATGCGCTTGTCGGCGATGATGCTTTCCACATCCTCTACTTCAACAAATACAGACTGGAAAGCATGCTGCAACAAACCTGCATCGGTCAGAATTTGCTCACAAGCCATGCTCGATTCAGGGCAAATTTGTGCGTGCTTGAGCAGGATGGTGTTGCCGAGCAACAGGTTTGGTGCCGCAAAGCGTGCGACCTGATAGTACGGATAATTCCACGGCATGATGCCGAGCAATGCGCCAATTGGGCGGTACTCGACGAATGACTTGTCCGCCCCATGCAGTGGCAATGATTCATTCTCAAGCAGTTCTGGGCCTTTTTCCGCATACCAACGGTAAATATCGGCAACCAACTTGATTTCGCCAATCGCAGCCTTGAGCGGCTTGCCCATTTCGCGACCGATGATGTGCGCAAGTTCTTCGGCGCGTTCGTCGTATAGGTCACCGGCTTTTTTCAATACCGCTGCACGCTCGGCAATGCTTTGCTTGTTCAGCTCGACGTAAGCGGCTTCAGCCTGCTCAATAGCGCGCTCAATTTCAGCGCTGTTCAGTGACGGATAGACCTCACCCTTTTCACCGGTATTGGGATTCTTGACTTGATAAGTACTCATACGCTCTCTCCAATTAAACGGCTGAACTGTGCGGCAGCCTCGCATTCGACTCAGCGCGCTATTATACAGGACTGATTAAACTGGATTACGGACATACGCTACATAGTCCTTATTAAGGTGTTCGCAACAGAGTTCATAAAATGCTTGCGCGGGCGGGGTGAGCGTACGCTGCTTGAGTTTGAAGATGCCGATTTCGCGGCACAGATCGAGGTCGTTAAACGGTATCCAGCGCAGGTCTGGTGAATTGACGCTGAAAAATGCCAGCCGTGGCAAGGTCGTCACGCCGATATTGAGTGCGAGCACAGAGAATAATGCGGTGATGTTGTCAATCGCGTAATGCGCATCGGTATTGACCGCTTGCGCCGCTGTACCATCGAGCAGGATGCCGGTGCCGTTGCGGATAAAGGGATAGTCGAGTAACACTTGCCACGACACGCTGCTTTGCTCGGCGAGTGGATTGTCACGATGGCAAACCAGCCCGAGCGGATCAGCGACCAGCGGCGTGAAGTCGATTTCGGCCAAGTCAATATAGGACGGATTGCCGAGCGCCAAATCGACCTCACCACGCACCAATCTTGCGGTAATGCCGGCGGCATTGTCGTCACTCATGCACACGCGCACTTGCGGATATTGCTGAGTGAAGAGCTTGAGTACGTCGGGAATTAAACGCGCGGCAACCGACGGTACGCTGGCCAAGCGCAATTCCCCAACTTCACCACTGGCAATCGCACGCGCTTCATCGACAAAAATATCGTAGGTGCGCACCATTTGTACCGCTTTAGGATGTAGTGCTTCACCAAATGGGGTCAATTTCATTTTATAGCCGTGCTCGAACAGCGCCGTACCGAGGGTTTCTTCCAGCGTTTTTAACGCCGATGATAATGCCGCCTGTGAGCGATTGACTTGCGCTGCAGCGGCACGAAATCCACCACATTCAACGACCGCCAAAAAATATTGCAACTGCTGGATTTTGATGTTCATCCCCATACTCGATAAGAAAAAGTGTTCAGATGAACAATATAAACTATTTTACTTATCACTGTTGAACCTTTATCCTGCGCGCCTACCTTTCACCGATTTAATGGAACAGTAATGAGCAGGAAACAAGCGGTCAAGACCAAATTATTCGCATCCAAAGCACCTTTGGAATGGGCCATCACCCACAACGGTACGCTTTACACCGCGCAAATCCCGATTGACGACAGCGGCAAAGTCGTCACAGGCGGCATCGAAGCACAGACGCGCCAAACCTTCGCCAACCTCAAGCACACCCTTGAATGCGCAGGTGCAGACATGGACAGCGTCCTGCAAGTGCTGATTTACGTCACTGACCGCGAATACCTCGCTACGGTCAACGCGGTGTACGCCGAGTATTTCAATGCGCCATACCCTAACCGCGCAGCCGTGGTCGTAGCCGGTCTGGCACGCGAAGAGATGCTGGTCGAGTTTGTCGTCTACGCCGCCGTCTAAGCCATTACCCAACATAAATAAGCCTATAAATAAACAAGGAATAACATCATGCACAAAATTCAAGCCGAACAAGCCCTTTATATCAACGGCGAATGGCAGCGCGGACAAAGCACCGTTGCCAACATCAACCCTTCCGACATCTCTGAAACCATCGGCGATTACGCACAAGCCAGTGCTGAGCAAGTACAGCAAGCAATTGACGCCGCCAACCACGCACAACCCGAATGGGCAGCCGTGCCGATGGAACGCAAGCAAGCGATTTTGCAGGCGATTGGCGACGAGCTGATTGCGCGCTGCGACGAACTCGGCAAGCTGCTGTCACGCGAAGAAGGCAAACCATTTGCCGAAGGTCGCGGCGAGATTTACCGTTCAGGGCAGTTTTTCCACTACTACGCCGCCGAAGTGCTGCGCCAGATTGGCGACTGCGCCGATTCAGTACGCGCCGGTGTGTCAGTCGAAGTGACGCGTGAGCCGGTCGGCACAGTCGCGATCATTTCACCGTGGAACTTCCCGACCGCAACCGCAGCGTGGAAAATTGCTCCGGCATTGGCATTTGGCAACAGCGTGATCTGGAAGCCCGCCAACCTCACCCCGGCCAGCGCAGTGGCACTCGCGGAAATCATCGACCGCCAAGGCCTACCAGCTGGTACGTTCAACCTTGTCCTCGGCAGCGGCAGTACAGTCGGCGATGCGCTGATTAACAGCAAGCAGATTAACGCGGTGAGCTTCACCGGTTCGGTTGATACCGGTCGCAAGGTTGCCGCTGCGACAGCCGCCAATTTCGTGCGCTGCCAGCTCGAAATGGGCAGCAAAAACGCGCTGGTCATTGCCCCTGATGCCGATTTGGATATTGCGGTTGAAGCGACCATCGCCGGTTCGTATTCCGGTGCCGGTCAGAAATGTACCGCGTCGTCACGCCTGATCGTCTGCAACGACATCCACGATG
This sequence comes from Cardiobacteriaceae bacterium TAE3-ERU3, assembly GCA_019218315.1. Taxonomy (NCBI): domain Bacteria; kingdom Pseudomonadati; phylum Pseudomonadota; class Gammaproteobacteria; order Cardiobacteriales; family Cardiobacteriaceae; species Cardiobacteriaceae bacterium TAE3-ERU3. Next base: position 138,112 of record JAHUUI010000005.1, read on the forward strand.
CCTACGTTGATAAGCTGCTCAAGCGCATTGCCGAATTGAAAGTCGGCCACGCACTTGCAGACGGCATTTTCATGGGCCCAGTGGTTGACGACAAGCAGCTGCAAAGCAACCTCAAGTGGGTCGAAACCGCTACCCAAGAAGGCGCGCAAATCGGCTGCGGCGGCAAGCGCCTTGAGATGGATTACGACGGCTACTACATGGCGCCAACCCTGCTGCTCGACACGCAAAACTCGTGGTCGGTCAATCAGGAAGAAGTGTTCGCACCGCTGGCCTCAGTCATCCGCGTCAACGACCTTGACGAAGCGATTGCCACTGCCAACGACACCCGCTTCGGCCTGACCGGCGGCATCATCACGCAAAGCCTCGCCAACAGCGCACGCTTCAAGCAAGGCATCCTCACAGGCTGTGCGATGGTCAACTTGCCAACTGCCGGTACTGATTACCACGTGCCGTTCGGTGGCCGTAAAGAATCGAGCTTTGGCCCACGCGAACAAGGGCAGTACGCCAAAGAGTTCTACACCGTGGTCAAGACCACTTACCAGCGTGCCTACTAAGATGAATAGCCATATTGTCATAGACGGGCTGCAATACTGCCACTGGGACAAAGCCTATTTTGAAACCCTGCACCGCAGCGGTGTGGACGCGGTACACGTCACGCTGGTTTACCACGAAAACGCACGCGAAACGATGACCCGTTTTGCCGAATGGCAGCAGTTCTTTGCTCAGTTCCCTGACCTGATTACGCCCGTATACAGCGCGGCGGACATCATCAAGGCGAAAGAAAACGAGCAAGTCGGCATCATCTTCGGCGCGCAAAATTGCTCGCCGATTGACGATGAAATCGGCCTGATTGCGGTGATGAAGCGCCTTGGTCTGTCGATCATGCAGCTCACTTACAACAATCAGAGCTTGCTCGCCACCGGCTGCTACGAATCAACCGACAGCGGCATTACCCGCTTCGGTAAGCAGGCGATTGCGGAAATGAACCGCGTCGGCATGATTGTTGATATGTCGCACAGCGCCGAACGCTCAACGCTGGAAGCGATTGACCTGTCATCACGCCCGATTTGCATCAGCCACGCCAACCCAGAGCGCGCCCACGCGGCACTGCGCAACAAATCCGACACTGTGATTAAGGCGCTGGCGGCACGCGGCGGCCTGCTCGGCTTCAGCCTGTATCCATTCCATTTGCCTGACGGCAGCCAATGCACCTTAGAGCGCTTTTGCCAAATGATTGCTGACATCGCCGAACTGGTCGGCGTTGACCACCTCGGCATCGGCAGCGATTTGTGTACCAACCAGCCGCAATCCGTACTTGAGTGGATGCGCAACGGCAAATGGTCGCGCAAGATGGATTACGGCGAAGGCTCGGCAAATAACGCCGGTTGGCCGGATGCCCTACCGTGGTTCGATGCCGAAAATGGCATGAACAACATTTATCAAGGACTGCTCAAGCAGCAATTCACCACCAGCGAAGCGGCAAAAATCGTCGGCGGCAACTGGTTCAATTTCTTACAAGACGGCCTCAAGCCGTCATAAACAGACTATCAGAGGCATAATTAATATGACCACCAACAGCAAACAATCGACTTTCGATAAACTCGAAGGTCGCAACCCTGTCTTATGGATGAGTGGCGGCTTTATTCTCGCTTTCATCATTCTCGCGTTAACCAACCAAAACTTGCTCAAGACCTTAGTCGACGGCGGCTTTGCCTGGGCCATCCAGATTTTTGGCCCATATTGGCAAGTATTGATGCTCGCGACCTTCATTCTCAGCTTGTTCCTCGCTTTCGGCCGTACCGGTCGTGTGCGCCTCGGCGGGCTAGACAAACCGGAAATCGACACCTTCCGCTGGATGGCCATCGTACTGTGTACGCTGCTTGCCGGCGGCGGTGTGTTCTGGGCAGCTGCTGAGCCACTGGCGCACTTCCTCAGCCCGCCACCACTGTTTGGTGCCGAGCAGAATGTGCAGCTCAAAGCGACCAACGCACTGGCGCAATCGTTCATGCACTGGGGCTTCCTCGCATGGACCATCCTCGGCGGCCTGACCACCATCGTTTACATGCACCTGCATCACAACAAGGGCTTGCCACTCAAGCCACGCATTCTGCTTTACCCGATTTTTGGTGACAAGATCCTGCATGGTTTCTGGGGTGCGCTGGTTGATGCTTGCGCGATCATCGCGGTGGCGGCGGGTACCATCGGCCCGATCGGCTTCCTCGGCCTGCAAGTCAGCTACGCGCTACACTCCCTGTTCGACTTGCCTGACGGCTTCACCACGCAGATGATCATCATCCTGTTCGCCATTGCCATGTATACCATTTCGGCACTGAGCGGCCTGAACCGCGGCATCCAGATTTTGAGCCGTTGGAACGTTATCCTTGCAGTCGTCCTGATGCTCTACATTCTGGTCGTCGGCCCAACCGGCTTTATCGTCAACAGCTACATCCAAGGCGTCGGTACACTGGTTGACCAGTTCATTCCAATGTCGACTTATCGCGGTGATGTGCCCTGGCTTGGCTGGTGGACGGTATTCTTCTGGGGCTGGTTTATCGGCTATGGCCCAATGATGGCGCTGTTCATTGCACGTATTTCACGTGGCCGTACCATTCGCCAGTTGTTCCTCGGCCTCGGCATTGCCGCGCCATTGATTACCTGCTTCTGGTTCACCATCGTTGGCGGCTCAGGTATTTCGTTTGAAATTGCCAACCCTGGTCTGATCAGTGATGCGCTTAACTCTGACGGCGGCTTCAACCTGCCTGCGGCACTGCTCGCTGTCACCAATCAGCTGCCATTCCCACTGATTGTATCGGTACTGTTCCTCATTCTGACCACCATCTTCATCGTTACTACCGGTGACTCAATGACCTACACCATCAGTGTGGTCATCAGTGGTGATCTTGAGCCAAACGCAGCCATCCGTATCTTCTGGGGCGTGGCGATGGGTATCACCGCCATCATCCTCATCTCACTGGGTGAAGGCGGCATTGCAGCACTGCAGTCGTTTATCGTCGTCACCGCTGTGCCTGTGTCGCTACTCATGCTACCGGCACTGTGGAGCGGACCAAAATACGCCCGTGAAATGGCACGTGCGCAAACGCATAAAGAACTGCAACAAGGTCATCCGCACCATTAATACGTAACACAACCCCCGTTGCCGCCTTGCGCGGCATCGGGTTTTCCATAAAGACATTATTGTTTGTCGTAAAGACGCTTTACCACAACCAATAAGGTTTAAAAAATACTCGCATCAGGAGGCATCATGACCACAACAACAAATAATCACCAGCGCGCCCCGTCCACTGTCATGCACCCCGAACGCCTCGGCGCGATGCACCAGACCCGGCTCAGCTTCACCCGCCACCTGCTGCGCAAAATGGCACGCGAACAATGGCGTGTGCACCAGCACGACTGGCAACTCAACCCACAGGGTTTCGGGCACGTCATCTACCAGCTCAATACCCCAAATAATCGCTATCATCTCGTCGTCTTCTGCGACCAGATTGCCGACCACGAGCGCAATGATCGCGTCATCGCTGAAAAATGGGACGTCACCTTTGCCCTTGTCGAGGGCGATGTCGACACCACCATGCTGCTCAACCTGCGCGCCAACGTGCCGCTGCAAGAAGCCGGGCGCAACAGCAATAACGTCCTCATTCTCGCGCGCGCCAACAAAAGCGTGCGCGTCTTTGAGCATCTCGTCGAGCGCTTGAGCAATGGTGAGCAACCCGACAGCGACCTGCTTACCCAAGTCGGCTACATCCTGCGCACCACCGCCGTGTACGGTAACGGCAAATTCGGCATCGCCGACTTCAAAAAACTCGAAAACAACCCTGACTTCAACACTGCTTTTGCCGCACAACTGTGCGCCGTCTATTTATTGCGTCAATTCAGCCTCGACTGGGTACACTACATCGCCGCACAGCAAAACCCACAACACGCCACACGCCTTACTCCTGCTATCCAAACTTACATCGGCATCGGCAACGCCACCGGACTCGGCATGGCACCATACCTCATCAATCACCCGCGCGTGGTTGACGCATGGCTCAGCGCGCGTGAGCACGCCCTTTCCGCCGTCTGCACTGCCGAACTCGACCGCGACAACCAAGCACAACTCTGCGCCCTGCTCGCCCGCGCCAAGGCACACCTGCAACAGATCGACACCATCGACAACCAGCAAGACGTGCTCAACCAAACTGCCGAAAGCGAACTCGAACAGCTCATCACCGACATCAAACAAGATGAAGAGCGACAATCCGCCGCCGACATCCGCACCCGCAGCGAACAGTACAGCCTCGAAACCCAGGAAATCCTCATCGCCTGCTTGCTCGAATGCTTCCCTGACCTCGTCGATCCATACGAAGACCAACACTACACCGACGAAACCCTGAGCTACCCTACCGGCTGCACCATCGGCGATATCAAGCGCTGCCTCACCGAACGCTACACTTGGGCGACCGACATCGACTTTGACGACTACCCCAACCGCTACTGGTTCTGGTATCGCTCGCAGGAAAAAGAAGAGCCACGCATGGGCGTACGCGATGAAGAACCCGGCCAGGATCGCGAGCTGTCGCTCGACATTGCGCGTCAAGTTAATCGCTTCAACGCTGCGATTGCCGCACAAGACGACAACACCAGCCTGTCCAGCTTCCTGCTCGAACAACCCAAATGGCGCAGCATTGCGCGGCGCATCTGGACGATGACGCACAGCGACATGGGCGACATTCAAATCAACGTTCTGCACCGCAACACGCGGCCGATGGTGCTGCTGCGCTGCAAACTCGCCATCCTCGGCGCAACCAAATTCGACCCGCGTTCCGATCGCTGGGTACGCGTCACCTTTTTCCAGGGCGCACCGCTGCTTGCCAACCTGCACGACGGCGAATGGCTGTTCCCGTTACTCGACAAAGACTTCCAGCAACAACCCGAACACCAGCCCGATACCCTCACCGTGTCGCAAAATGAACTGACCAATCTCGTCTATAAAGCCTTCACCGGCCTGCGCCGCGAACACGGTGAAGCGGACGTCATTGCCAACATGGTTGCCGAGTTGCAAATGTGTGGATTGGATGGCATCGCTCACTTCACCCGTTGCCTGCCTTTCTTCACCCCCGAAACCGACAGCAACATCAGCATTCAAGCGCCCGATGACGACCATCTCACCATCGACTTACACCACGACAGCCTTGCCTGCCATATGCCAGCGATTGCCGACTACCTGCTCGAATACATGGAGGGGAAAGGCCGCCTGCATGTTCACCTGCAACACTGCCACAGCCGCTTCCTCGCGCACAGTGAACTGGTCAAGCTAACCAAAGCCGGTATTGCCTGCAAAGCGCGCTGGCGCAATGGCGCAGACGCACGCGAAACCTGCTACATTCTAAACAGCGGTTGTGCCGCCCCCGACCTGTTCATCGCCGACGAAGACACCACGCTGATTGATGAAAACCGTCAGGATCTGCACCTCACCCTATCGCGGCACGACTTCGACCTCAGCGACATCGATATGCCCTACGCCACGCACATCAATGCCATGCAGCTAATGCTTGCCTACCAGCGCAGCCTGCAAGACGGCATCGAAGTCAACACCAACGATTGGCAACAGCTCAAACAAGCAGCCACTGCCATCCTCGTCGAAAACAGCGAACACTCGCGCAAAGGTGCCGGCGAATAACGTTCACATACAGTCCAATTCCAGAAAAACGGTCACAGGGTAACCAAAAAATAAAAACAAGAACAATGCCTTGTTTTTATGTGTTGTAACCATTTTTCTGGAGTTCCACTATACAAAAAACCGGCAAAGCATCACGCCTTGCCGGTTTATCAAATCGATTGATTATGCAATCAGGATTTCTTGACGAACTCCGATTTGAGCATCATCGCACTGCCGTCAATTTTGCAGTCGATGTTGTGGTCACCTTCAGGTACCAAGCGGATATTTTTTACTTTGGTGCCCTGCTTCAAGGTTTGCGTGCTGCCCTTGAGTTTCAGAGCTTTGATCAGCGTGACCGTGTCGCCATCAGCCAGTTCAACGCCATTGGCATCAAGTACTTTTGGCGTGTCGTCCAGTACGGTGTTTTCATTCCATTCAAACGCGCACTCAGGGCACACGTTGTTGATGCCATCGTTATAACAATAGTCGCAACTGCATTTCGGGCAAGCCAATTCGCTCATCATAATTCCTTATATATTTAAGATAGGCGCGCATTGTAACCTGCTTACCCACAGTACAAAATCACACTTTAGCTGCTCACTACTGATAACGACTCACTTCAATCAAGTTTCCATCAGGGTCGCGCAAATATACGGACTCAATTGCACCAACTGCGCCAGTACGTGGCACAACATCACTTTCTGCGTCGATACCGCAATGCGCCAAATGCGCGAGTACGTCTGTAAGTGGCGTGGAAGTCAGTAAGCACACATCTGCCGAGCCGCTGGCTGGTACGCGCGCATGTGGGGTGATCTCCTGCCCAGCCTGATGTAAATTGATTTTCTGCCGCCCGAAGCGCAGCGCATGGCGGCCTTCACCAAAGGTAATTGCTTCCATACCCAATACGCGAGTATAAAATTCAATACTCGCATCAATGTCCTGCACAGTGAGGACGAAGTGATCCAGCGCAGTAATCTTAATGCTCAAAATAACCTCGCAATGCTTCAGGAGTAAAAAGGTAGTCACCGTCGTCTGTTGCGAGTACGGGTACGCAGGCAAAGCCTTGCGCCTTGCCATCATCAAATGCAGCTTCGCGATCACGGATCACTAAAAAGCGCTTGAGGTTTCTCATGCTCGCGGTGATATTTACTGGCTCGTATTCAATCCCCAACTCATCAAGTACTGCCACAAATGGCGCAGTATCGGGGCAAAGATCGCTGAAATAGCAGATATGCATAATCATTCCTCGCTTAGGCTACTGTAAAAGTGGCGTGGATTTTATCCAGCAGATTAAGCTCAATCTGATCACCACTATTAAGTTTCCCAACGCCTTTTGGCGTACCGGTATAAATGATATCGCCTTTGTTCAAAGTGATATAGCGGCTGATATAGGCAATCTGTTCGGCAATTGGAAACAGCATCATGCTGCTATTGCCCTGCTGGCGCAACTCACCATTGAGGCACATAGTGAAGCTGATGTCATCTGCGGGCGGGCATTCGGCTGCAGGCACAAATGCCGAGACGCACGCAGCACCGTCAAAGCCTTTAGCCAGCGTCCACGGTAAGCCTTTTTCCTTGGCTTGTTGCTGCCAATCACGCGCAGTCAAATCCAGCCCGACGCCGTACGCGGCAATGGTTTTTTCTGCTTCCGCTAACGACAAGTTACGACCGCCACTACCGAGCAAGACGACGATTTCGCTTTCATAGTGCACATCGTCGCTTTCCTGCGGTAAGTGAATTGTGCCACCGCTGTGCAGTAATGCCGCCGCTGGCTTGTCAAAAACGACCGGCGCATCAGGGCGTTCGTTATTCAGTTCTGCGATATGCTCGGCGTAATTGCGCCCGATGCAATAAATTGAGCCGAGATTAACGGCTGCGCCATTGATAAGTTCTAACTGAGACATAACACGCTCCTAATCAGCCTCCAAGCTCAATGATTTCTTTCTGCCAGCCATTTTTATTCTCATAGTAAAAAATGACCTGATCGCCGTTACGCTCCAGCTTAAAATCATAGCCTTGATTGTGATAAATAGTGCGGGGCGTCAGGCCGCGTAATGAAATGACGTTCCCCATTCCACCACCACTGCCTTCATAGCCTTTAATGCCCAGTGTTGTTACCAGCGCAATATCATCATCCTGATAGTTCAAGCGCGGCTTGATATAGGCTTCGTCTACCTGGTCGTAGCAATATCCTTCCGGATCACGATGCTGCAAATACTCTTCACCACCACAATATTCAACTTCCGAGCTGTGTATGTCTTCAAAGTACGCATACACCAAAGGATGAATTTCTTCCACAGGCTGCGTTTCGGCATTTGCGGCTATTGATGTTCCACCAAAAGCAGCGATTGCAAGCGACAGCAAAAGTTGTTTTTTCATGGCGTTTGCCCTCATTGTGATGCTAAAGCCAAATATAGCATTGGTGCAATTAGTTGCACATAAAAAAACGGACGTCGGTATCCCGGCGTCCGTATGAGACTACTCATTGAGCAATTATTCGACAGTCAGCTTGTCACCATCGTAATCAAGTACGGTGACGCTTTTCAGTGCGCCTTCATCCGTCGCGCCGCCGATGAGCAGCAGTTTGTCGTCGTAGCTGATGCTCACGCCATAGCCTGCCCCTTGTGGCAACTGGCCAACGACTTCCCATTTGTCATCATTGAGGGTGTAGATGTCCGCATGGTGGGTTTTCTTCAGGCCTTTATGGGCGAAGTTCTCACCATCAGCAAATTGCTTGCGCGCACCGGGGAAGTTTGCTCCACCTGTGATCAGGTAATGGCCGTGGCTATAGCCGCTATACGCACCAGCGAGGCCGTCTTGCTGGGTTTCGCCATCTGCGCTGATCAGCTCTGGCGCTGCTTGCCATTCAACGCCATCACCGGTGAATGTACCAATTTCGACCGCATCAGTACGCAGCCCTGGCTTGATTTCACCATTAGCGACAATGATATTGTCTCCATCAACTGCGACTGCAGCACCAGCGCGGCCGGCGAATGGTAATGCGCCGTCGTTGTACCAGCGGTTGGTTGATGGTTCGTAGCTGAATAAAGTTGTGTTAAAGAAATAGTCTTGTGGGCGTTGATCGAAGTACGCCCCCATGACGGCGTCTTTTTTGCTTTGATCATCACCGGCTGCGGTGTAATCCTGGAAGTAGCCATTGAAGATCGACAGGTTCGAGCCGCCAATCATGTATACGCGATCGCCGTGAACAGCCGGCGTGGTTCCAACCAAGCCAAGCGGTGAACGGGTTGGCAACTTTTCCCACTGTTGGCTTTCCGGGTCATAAACATACGCATCATTGACCAGTTGCAGCTCGCCTTTGTCATTTTTCTGCAAACCACCAAATACATAGAGTTTGCCATCAACACCGGCAATGACAGGCTGGCCACGATCACCACCCGGGAATGCAGGCAGAGTTTGCCAGCCATTTTCAGGGTTTGCCAGATCGAGGCTGTAGATATTTTCACCAGCCGAGCCAAGGCCAACGTAGGCAGTGTCGCCAATCAACGCACCGCCGCCACTTTTAAATTCGACGGGTAAATCCGGATAACTGGCCGCCAATGCACCGCCTGCTGCAGTCGCCAGAGCGAGTGTAAGAATGGTTTTTTTCATCGTGATACTCCGTGGTTGTGGGAATTTGGTTGCTTTATGAATGAATTTGGCAGTAATGACGCAGTGCGCCAAGCATGCCCGCCTTATTGCCAAGCGCTGCGCAGCGGATATGCTGCGGCATCAAGCGTGGCGATTTGATCTGTTGCTCAAAAGCTGCGCGGATACGCGGCTCCAAGATGTCGCGCTGAGCTGCGATGCCGCCACCAATCACAATGGTTTGCGGGGCAAGCAAGTAATTAGCGGCAAGTAATCCTTGCGCAAGGACGTCAATTTGCCGCGTCAATGCGGCTTCTGCGTGGCTATCTCCAGCAGCTGCTCGAGCAAAAAGGGTTTTGCCGTCAATACGCTCACCTGTGCGCGCTTGGTAGTCGGCGAGTAACGCACTGGTTGAAGCGCTTTGCTCAAAGGTTTTACCATCTGCGGCCGGTAAGTAGCCAATTTCACCGGCTGCGAAGTTGTGCCCATGAATCAGTTGTCCATCGATGACGATCGCACCACCAATGCCGGTGCCAACGGTAATACACAATGCACTACTGCTGCCTTTCGCAGCCCCCAGCCAGCTTTCCCCAAGCGCAACCGCATTGACGTCATTTTCCGCACTGCACGGCACACCACACTGCTCGCTGATCAATGCTGAAAGAGCGGTGCCGCTATAGCCGGGGATAGTGTCGCCAGCAAAGACGACTTCACCACGCTCGTGGTCGATCACACCAGCGCTGGCGATCGCCACGCCGTCTATATCATGCGTTTTCTGTACGTCTTTAACCCATGCGACAATTTGTTCACCGATACGGTTGCCGTCACGGGTAACTGCAGTCGGTTGATTGGGGAATGCCTGTACGGGTTCGCCGTCTTCACGGTAGATCGCGGATTTAATTTCGGTGCCGCCAATGTCAATCGTGAGAATATTCATGATGATGTCTCGCTGTTGTGCAATGCGCGATAAGTGCGCTGCCAAATGCTGTCGCGCTCGCCCGGATCAACGTGCATGACGTCAGCATAGACGATGTCGAGCACGACCAAAGCCGGAAACTGCGGCGAGATCAAGCGCCCTTTGTCGAGCTGGTTTTTCATCGCAAAGAGCTGTACTTCATCACAGTATTGCTCGAATGCGTGGTCGTGATTAGCGGTAAATAAAATGGTCTTTGCGCCGCTTTTTTTTGCTGATTGCAACCCTTCCGTCACAATGCGCGTTTTACCGCTGATGCTGATGCCGATGACGAGGCAGTCTTTGTCGAGGATGATTTTATTGATGCGGATCAAGTCATCTTCCGTGATCGCTTCGCAGATCAAGCCAATACGCATAAAGCGCAGTTTCATTTCCTGCGCAACCATGCCTGAGCTACCTTTACCGTAGACGTAAATGCGCTTTTGCGTGGTCATCAACTTGCTGATACGGCGAATTTGCGCCATATCAACGATGGAATAGGTTTTGTTAAGCAATTCCTGATAGCTGGCAAAGACGGGCGCAATGTGGTTATCACTGGTTTTGGCTTCATCTGGTGGCTGATAGGCATAAGCAAAGGCGCGATAACCCTTGAAGCCGCACTTTTGCGCAAAGCGGGTCAGCGATGCCTCGGATACACCGAGCTGCTCAGCAATAGCACGTGCGCTGAGGTCACTATCCTGCCCACATTCTTCAAGGAAATAGCGCGCAATTTTACTTTCCGAGCGCGTCATTTGCCCAAGGCGGGACTCTATTAATGGCAGGATACTTTTTTGCATACCATTCATGGTTACGCCCCGATACGGACTTTAAACACCGCTTTGCGTACTGGCTGTGAAGGGTTGTCTGCGGTACGAACGCCGGTTTGGTGCGCATCCTGCGGATAGAAGACGGCAAAATAACCGGGACGCAGTGTAAAGCGGGTATTGTGGCTATGTGCGACTTCGAGGTAATCGCTATCAGGGTGATATTCGCCACTGTCGCAGTCTTCAATAAAATTCTGGCTAACCAGCTCGCTTCCTTCTATGACGGTATGTACGTCGATGTATTCGCGATGCGCTTCCCAGATGCGATCTTCTGATAATTTTGTGTCGTAGGTGAAGATATTGACGAAAAAATCCTCACCATCGATCGCGTGCTGGCCGTTCTCCATCGCCGCGAGATCGTGCTCGCGGCAATAATCCATAACGCGCTGAGCTGTTGCTGAGCATATGGTACGTGGTGCTTTATGGTGTAAAAATTCCATGTGACCTCCTGTAAATTATCCGCCCATCACCAGATTAGGCAGGAAGGTGACAATTTGTGGGAACAGCGTCAATAAAACAAGTACCGCAAAGATTGGAATAATGAAAGGTATCGCGCCTTTGGTGACGGTACTGACCGGTATATTGCCAACTCGCGCGACGACGAATAGCGCCATACCCATCGGCGGGGTCAGAATGCCGATCATCATGTTGAGCGTAGTCATCACACCAAAGAATATCAGGTCAATATTGAAATGCTGAGCGATCGGAATCAGCATCGGCAGGACGAGGAACTGCAGCGCCAGGGCATCGATAAACATGCCGAGGAACAGTAACAGGATATTGATCATGATCAATACAGTCAGAGTTGTGGTCGCAAAGCCCATAAAGCCTTCGGCAATTTTCATCGCGACTTGCTCGCGCGCAATCATGTCGCCAAAGAAAGTCACGGTCATCACCATGAGTACGGTCACGCCGGTGATCGCCATCGCATCAACGCAACCTCTAAACAAACTGGCAAAATTCAGCTCTTTATAGATGAACATACCCAGGATGGTCGAATACAGTGCAGCAAATACAGCTGCTTCAGTCGGGGTGAATGCGCCCGAGAAGATGCCTCCGATAATGAAGCACGGGGTAAGGATCGCCCAAAAAGCTTCTTTAAATGCGGTGAAACGCTGGCTAGCACTGGCTTTTGGCGTCGGTGGATAACCGCGCTTTTTACAGATGATGTAGCACATCGTCATCAGTGCGACTGTGAGTAGTACCCCGGGTATAAAGCCGGCCAAAAACAGCTTAGCGATCGACTGGTTGGCAATCACACCGTAGATAATCATCGCGATACTCGGCGGTACCAATGGCCCGATGATACATGAGGCAGCCGTCAAACCGCCGCAGACATCATCATCGTACCCTGCGTCACGCATCGCCTTGATTTCCATTTGCCCAAGGCCGCCAGCATCAGCCAGTGCCGAACCGGACATCCCCGAGAAAATCAGACTGGCTGAGACGTTAACGTGCCCCATACCGCCAGTGAAGTGACCAAACATGGATTTGGCAAAGTCGAAAATACGCGTGGTGATACCCGAACTGTTCATCAAAATACCAGTAAGGATGAAGAACGGTACACTGAGCAGGCTGAAGCTATTGAGGCTATCGACCAACTTGGCCGCAGCAAAGTTGACGACCGGCCAACGCGTCATCGAGAAAAACAGAATTGTAGCGATGAATAGCGACCAACCAACCGGGACTCCGAGGAACATGATCACCAGCCATACACCAAGTGCGATATACACCGATTCATTACCAAATCGCACGTAATTACTGATGCGTAGCGCTTTGTAAGCATCCGGCCAAAGATACAACACTGAGACGAGAACTACCGCAGCCACGACAAATATCCATGCTGGCAATGCTGTTTGCTCATCGCGGTAGTTTTGCTGCTGTGCTTGTAAAAATCGGATCATCATCAGGACAGCGCCGAGTGGCAAAGCGAGATACATCCATTTGGTTGAAATACCGAGAGTAACGATTTTATCGTTGGCAATTGAGGCGGCTTTATCAAACAAGACAATACCAAAATGGAAGAAGAGAATGATGCAGGCAAAAATGATGATCTGGATCAGGGTGAAAATGACTTTCGCACTCGATGCCGGCAGACGTTCGTAAATAAAGTCGATGAATACGTGCTGCTGGTTGCGAATACCCATACTGATACCGAGCATGGCAACATAGACGAAGATCAACCGAGCCAGCTCTTCACTCCACGCCAACGGCTGAGTGTAGCGCGCGACAATTTGTGCAATCAGCAGCGCAAACATAACGAGAAATAGACTGCCGCCAAGCCATTCTTCGAGTTTATTAAATGCTTTCATGATGCTCCATCCTCAGTGTCATGTAAGTGTTGTGCGCACAGGCCGACTCTGCGCAGCCGTTGTGCACAATACTCAAATTGTATTATTGGTAGCAGGCGACGGATGCCGCCTGCTTTTATCTCGCGATACGCTAAATGGTCATCGCGCAGGCAAGAGGTTTACTGCAATGCCTGAATTTCTTCTACAGCCGCACGGCCTTCATCACCGGTTTTCTCGATGAATGCATCGTAGTAAGGCTGCATGGCTTTTTTGAATGGCTCGATGTCTGGACGGGTGACATTAACGCCTTGCTCTTCAAAGAAGCTGACTAAGTTAGCCTCGCCTTCTTCAAACAGCTTGGTCTGATAACTCGCGGCATTTTGTGCAGCAGTCTTGACCACTTCCTGCAGGTCTTCTGGCAGCTCGTCCATGGTGTAATCACTGGCGATGTAGAGTACATCGTTGAGGATGTGGTTAGTCAGTGCCAAGTTCTTCTGTACTTCGTAGAACTTCTGCGCCTGAATGGTTGAAAGTGGGTTTTCTTGCCCGTCTACCGAGTTGGTTTGCAGAGCGAGATACACTTCTGAGAATGCCATTGGGGTTGGCGCCGCACCGGCGTATTCAGCAAAAGCAAGGTTAGTTGCGGCATTTGGTACGCGCAGCTTCAAGCCTTTCATGTCCTCAATGCTGTTGATCGGACGGTTAGACGTAGTCTGGCGAGTACCGTTATAGGCTTGCGCAAGGATCTCAATGCCTTTGTCGTCGTGGATTTTTTGCTTGAGGTTCTTACCAAACTCAGTCTCGTTAAGTGCTTTCTGTGCAACATCGAAGCTAGTGATCATGTATGGCAGAGCAAAAACTTCTGCACTTGGGTAATAGATCTGGAAGCGTGCACTTTCAGCAAAGGTGAAGTCCAACGCACCTTCGCTAACCTGCTCAATCATTGAACGGTCATCGCCGAGCTGGGCATTTGGATACAGGGTAATCTCGATTTTGCCGTCGGATTTTTCATTTACTTCCTTAGCAAACTGCTCAGCAGCTTTGTACTCATTCGAGGTGTTACCCGCGACCATACCCATTTTGAAGTTGTAGTCAGCAGCCATAGCTGAAGTCGTCGCCAGCGCACACAAAGTGGCAAGGGTCAGGGTTTTCAGTTTCATGGTGTTTCTCCTGTTGCTTTGGTTTATATCATCAATCAAGCGGCATATTTTTGATGTATGCCTCATGAATTTCTTTGGCTCGGGCAATCTGCGCTGAGGTTGCCGATGCCATGGGTTTACGCGACAAGAAAGGCCCTGCATCACAACCTTCGAGCACCAATAATTGCTTGATGGTCGGATAAAGCCCATTAGCGAGAATCGCACTGATCAGGTCGTTGCTTTCATGCTGGTAGCGCAGCGCTTCGTCGTTGTTGCCAGCTGCAGCAAGCTGCATGATTTTGCGTGCTCTCGGTGCATTGACGTTGTAAGTCGAGCCAATCGCGCCATCGACCTTATGCACCACTGCTGGCAGCAGCATTTCATCAAAGCCAGACCAAATCAGCTGGTCCGGGAAACGCTGACGCAAGCGCTCAAGCTGATAAAAGTCAGCGGCAGTAAACTTGACCCCAATAATTTCTTCACGGGCAAACAATTCGGCAAATTGCTCTACGCCGATATTGACGCCGGTCAGAAATGGAATTGAATAGACGATCATGCGGTTATCTACCGCGTCGATGATGTCGAAGTAAAATTGCTTTACTTCGTCAAAGCTGAACTTATAGTAAAAAGGTGTTACGGCAGAAATGGCATCGTATCCTAGATCGGTTGCATATTGCCCAAGTTCAATGGACTCATAAACGTTGCTACTGCCGACTTGCGCGATCAATGCTACTTCATCGCCAACTTCATCTTTGACAATATCAAAGATGCGCTTTTTGGTCGCCGTCTCGAGCATGAAGTTTTCGCCAGTCGACCCACCAACATATAACCCATCAATCTTCATCTTGTCGATATTGTGGCGGATTATCTGGCGTAAGCCAGCCTCATTCGGCTGACCGTGCTCGTCGTAAGGCACCAGCAAAGCCGAAATCAAGCCACGCAAATCTTTAGCACTCATGTTTAACACTCCGTATTCGAAGAAAAATCAGGATGGGTCGCCGCAACAAACTGCTCAGTAATCCACTTCGGGCGCGTGATCGCCGAACCAACGACGACACTATGCACACCAAGCTCTAAAACACGCTTAACCTTCGCTGGTGTATTAATATTGCCTTCGGCAATAATTGGTTGCTTGAGCATTTCAAGAGCACGACGAATCAAAGCAAAATCATCGGATTCAATTTTCATACCTTTACTCGTAGGCGTATAGCCAACCAGCGTGGTTCCAATGAAATCAAAACCCAGCGCATCAGCATGGATCATCTCATCGAGTGTTGCGCAATCCGCCATCAAAGCTACATCGGGGTATTTTTTGCGTACTTCAGCATAGAAGTCGTCTAACATCTGACCATTCGGGCGCAGTGCATCACGTGCGTCAAGCGCAATAACTTCTGGCGCTACCGCCATCAGTTCATCAACCTCACGCATGGTTGCGGTAATAAAAACTTCACTGTCTGGATAATCGCGCTTAACAATGCCAATGATAGGTAAATCAACCGTTTCACGAATTGCAGTAATGTCTTCCGGTGAATTAGCACGAATGCCGGCTGCGCCGCCTTGCTGTGCGGCCAATGCCATACGCGACATGATAAAAGATGAATGCAACGGTTCATCAGGCAGAGCCTGGCAAGATACGATGAGGCGCCCTTGAACAGATGCCAAAGCGTCAGTCATTATTGTTGCTCCGTTAATGTTTATGAAACAATAGCGCACGATGAAAGTAATTTCAAGTATTTTCGTTTTGGTGTAAGATTATTTCTAAAAGTAGTTAAAATTCGTTATATTTTGGCTGGCTCGAAATTATTTACAGATCATGCTGCACAATTATTACTTAATGAATACAAATAATTGACTACAAAATGGCACAATATGATTTTTACAAACCCTTTTAATATTGCCCAAAAAATTGAAAGATAAGGAGTCCTCATGACCTTGATGAAGAAAGAAATTGCTGAAGCTGCAGCAGTCGTTCGCCGTCAACAAGATGATCCGTCACTTGCCAATACGCGCAGTATGCTCACAGCCAAAAGCCCCGATATGCTGATGACCTTAGCGCGTGGCACTTCCGACCATGCTGCAGAATATCTCGGCTATCTACTGATGCGCTACAGCGGTATTCCGGTTGCTTCGATTCCGCTGTCATTAAACACGCTCTATCAGGCGCCATGGCGTCAAACTAACAACATGGCACTGACTATTTCACAGTCTGGCGGTAGCCAAGATTTGCTCGAAGGCGCCAAGCGATTGCAGCAAGCAGGCATACCAGTACTCGCACTACTCAATACTGTACCTTCACCACTCTCAGACGTCTGCCCACACGTAGTGAATATTGGCGCAGGTCGTGAACAAAGTGTTGCCGCGACTAAAAGCTTTATTGCCTCAATCACCGCTGGCATTCGCGTCATGGCCGATTGGCTGCAGCAAGATGACCTACTGCCGGCATTAGACGCCCTCCCCGATAAACTCGACGCTGCCCAAGCACTCGATTGGTCGCCTGCTGTCGAACAATTACGCGACGCTAAGCGTCTCTACGTCATTGGCCGTGGCACAGGTTTGCCGATTGCCAAAGAAGCTGCACTCAAATGTAAGGAAACCTGCTTATTACAAGGTGAAGCATTCAGTGGTGCAGAAGTAAAGCATGGGCCAATGGCACTGGTTAACGAGCAACAGCATATCTTAATCCTTGCACCACCAGACGAAACACAAGCAGGATTGTTAGAACTCGCGGCACAATTTCGCAAGATGGGTGGTAACGTTTTACTCGCTGCAGATGACAAAGTCAGCGAACGTGATTTGCCTTTGATTGATGCGGGTCACAGCGCATTACAAGGCATCACCAGCATCCAAAGCTTCTACAGCATGGCTGAGTCACTGTCTCGTGCACGAGGTATCGATACGGATAATCCACCAAACCTCAACAAAGTAACTACGACTCTGTAGCCTTTATCAATAAATATCAGTAATTCGAAAACACACCGTCTTACTTTTGTCTTTTGGCCAACTTGTAGTACTTCATTGGGGGGTTAATACAGACATTAGGACGCATATAAAAAGCCCACAGTGAGCACTGTGGGCTTTTAGTAATCATAGCAAAGTTATTTGCTTAAGCAGTCATATAAATTCTGGCTCAAGTTGCGCAACAGTTCACCATATAAATCTGGACCAGCTTGTAAGTCTGCGCCAATAGGATCCAGAGTTCCAGTATGGACGTTTGTACCGTCCACCAATTTGGCCGTCAATGCCGACGGGAATTGTGGCTCATTGAATAAACATACAACACGCTCACCTTCTAAAACGTTACGGATTTCACCAATTCGTGCTGCGCCCGGCTCATGCTCTGGGGATACACGAACGACACCCACTGCATTCAGACCATGCGCCTGCTCAAAATACTGATAAGCATCGTGAAATGACATAAACGGCTTGCCTGCTACCGATCCTAACTGATCATTGATCTCTGCATTCACATTTGCAATATTTTCTTTGGCGGCTTCAGCATTCGCAGCATATTGCTCTGCATGCTCAGGGTCTGCTTCACTCAACGCATCAGCTACAGCATTCACCAGTGCAGTACTGTTCTGAGGATCAAGCCATACATGTAAGTCAAACTCACCATGATCATGATGGTGATGCTCGTGATCGCCATGTTCGTGATCGTGATCGCCATGTTCGTGATCGTGGTCACCGTGTTCGTGATCGTGGTCACCGTGATCGTGATCGTGATCGTGATCGTGATCGTGTTCGTGTTCGTGATCGTGATCGTGATCGTGATCACCATGATCGTGTGGCGGCCACATACCCCCAATACGCGTCTTCAATAACGCCACATCAGGTACAGCCGTCCACTCAATCACATTTGTTTGTTTGCCGGATTTTTCCAATACATCAGGTAAAAATGTTTCTAGATGATCGTCAACATAGACAACCAAGTCTGCACCAGCAATCGCTTTAGCATCGCTCGGTTTCATCTGATAACCATGCGGTGAACCTTGTGTCATCAGCAATACCGGCTCACCAACGCCATCCATCACCTGTGCGACCAGGCTATGTAAAGGCTTGATTGAAGTCACAACATTGGGTACTTCAGCATGAGCTGCTGTAACAACTCCTAGTAAAGACAAGGATAAAATCGATTTTTTCATCAAAAGCTCCATTTAAGCAATATAGAGAGTTCTACAACTGGAAACATTAAGTTATAACGTAACAATATAAAGAGCTAAAAGAAATATTGCAACCAAAATTATCAATCTAAATTCGAAAGAAATTACACAATACGAATCCATAGGAATAAACACCCACACCTTCTAAAACTGGATGATATCCACATGCTGCAAAATAGTACCACTCTTAACCATCTGTTCTTAGATGATTCCCCACCACTCACATTGAGCGTAACCAGCAGCGCTTATTAAGGGTGGTACATATTAATAATTCATCGAAAAGCAAATTTGCAATAACCTATCTCAAGCATACACAACAGCAGGGGCTGATATTCCAGTAGTACGATAGTGATACCTCATTGAAGACATAACTATCATTATGCTCTTTACGTTATCTCATATACCGTATGATATATTATTCCATAAGTAATAGAATTTCGGTACTAATTAACAAAATCAAGGGTCTAAATCAGGATTGATCCTCACTTTAAATTTTAAAGCTAAATAATGTCCTTGTTAGTTAGAAGGTACGTTTCAACTTTATTTATACTCAAAATGTATCTATGTCCCACTCTAGTTATTCAGCACTTCGTCCAATACTGACTCTGGCTTTGCCATTAATTGCCACCAATGTGGTTTACGTTGCGTTATCAACCATTGATGTTGTGGTACTCGGTGCACTCGGCGCAACAGAATTGGCGGCTGGTGGTTTGGCTATTGCCCTGTTTAACCAGTTTCGTACTGCCGGTGCGGGTCTGGTTACCGGGTTGAGTAATCTCGCTGCATCCGAATCTCCGGATCATCCCGATTATCAAAAGCGCATTTACGCACTGCTTGGTGCCGGTATTTTCTGGGCTATGGTCTGTTCCTTATTATTTACCATTTTGCTCTATAACCTTGCCGCACCGCTGCGTTGGTCAGGCCAATCACCGGAAGTCGTCGAACTCAGCTCTCAATTTCTCGCCATCATCGCACCTGCTATGCTGCCCGCACTGCTGGTACAGGCTTTACGCCATTTCAGTACCGGCCTAAAACGCCCCGGTCCATTGTTCTGGATGACGGTTTTTTCCGTTGTTCTCAGTGCGCTTTCCAATTATGCGCTGGCATTTGGTCATTTTGGCTTTCCTGCGTTTGGATTTCGCGGCGTCGCGATCAGTACGCTGCTTACCCTGACCGCATCACTGCTGGTGATGTACGTCATGCTGCGGCGGGACAAAAAGCTCAAGCCGTGGCTATACCTGTCGCATATTACTTTCGAGGCTTGGGCAATCCGTGCGGTATTCCGTCTTGGCTTGCCTATCGCTTTGACTAATGTGGCCGAAGCAGGCTTTTTTACCGTACTCGCTCTGATGATTGGTACGCTCGGTGTTGAAGCGCTTGCAGCACAAACCGTGGTCAATCAGGTCATGTTCATCGTATTCATGATACCGGCCGGTTTTTCCCATGCCGCTTCGGTGCATATCAGTGAAGCTTTTGCCCATAAACGCTGGACGCTGGCATTGTGCGAAGCCCAGTCAGCGATCGTATTGTCCCTGATACCGTGTTTGCTGATTGCCGCGTTGTACTTCTTTGCCCCGGCAAGCGTCATTAAAATAATAATGTCGGGTGAAGAACATAGCACTGCCGCATTCCGGCTCGCGGTACACGGCTTGTGGTTTGCCGCTATCCTGCAAATCTTCGATGCAGGGCAAATTATGGGGTCGGGTATCATGCGCGGGCTTAGCGATACTGTCACGCCACTCAAATGGTCACTGGTTGGCTATTGGCTGATTGGCATACCGGTGGCAGGATTGCTCGGATTACTGCTGGACTTCGGCGTTTATGGTATCTGGACAGGGCTTGGCATCGGGCTGGCAACTACTGCTGCGGCACTACTGCATTTGTTTGTCCATCGTATTCACCATTACCAACAACCTCATAAAATTTATTGATTATCGTTTCTATTAATGATAAAAAACAAGGCTTGTAGAATATTGCACACCAAAACCAAAGATATAGAACATTTTTCTACAACCAAATCAAATATTTTTGCGAGGTTTACATTATGATCCCCTCTTGTTTTGTGAAAAAATCATCTCTATTGCGTTCATTACTGCTTGCCACCGCAGCTGCTCTCAGTACATCTGCACTCGCTGACCACTATCCGCTAACCATCAAAAACTGTGGCGTTGATGTAACCGTTAATGCCAAGCCGGAACGTGCTTTGATCTACAACACACCTGCAATCGACAACATGATGGCATTGGGACTTGGAGATCAGATTTACGGTGTCAGTGAACAGACTACCACCGAATACGCCGACAATATTCCATGGGCAGAAGCACGCAAATCACTCAAGCAACTGACCAAAGGCGATGATGTTCTCTCCGAAGAAGCGATACTCGATTTACAGCCTGACTTGGTCTATGCCAGCTATTTCTGGTACTTGCACACCAATGAAACCGCATCTCGCGATGTACTGAAAAACTTTGACATTCCTTCCTACCTGTCGCCCATTGAGTGTAATGGACAAATGGCGACACCCGAAGAGCCAACGACCTTTGCAACCATCTTCAAAGAGCTGAAAGACCTAGGCAAAATTTTCAATGTCGAAGACAAAGCAGATACCTTGACAACTGACTTGCAAGCGCGTGTTGATGCCGTGAGCAAAGAGGCCGAATCTTTCAAGCCCGCATCAGCATTATGGTATTACGCCGGCACAGATGCCCCGTATGTAGCAGGTTGCTGTGGTGGCCCTGACATGATCGGTAAAATCCTCAAGCTCGACAATATCTATGGTGAAACCGAAGCATTGTGGCCGGTTGCCAGTTGGGAAGTGGTTGCCGAAGCCAATCCTGACTTTATCATTGTCGGCGACCTGAAACGTGCCGGACAAGGGCAAAGTGCCGAGGACAAAATCGCTTTCCTTGAAAGCAATCCTGTCACACAAGCCATGGATGCAGTCAAGAACAAACGCTATATCGTCGTACCGGGACGTTACCTTGATGGCTCTGTACTGTCTGTCTGGCTACTCGAACAGATTGCTGCCGAACGCGCCAAGCACGATATTTAATCGTTACTTGGCAAAGGTAACATTCATTAAATGAGTAGCCCCGAAGTCATTTCAGGACAAAGCCGCCATCGTGCGGCTTTCCTGTCATATCACCGGTTATTCGCTGTATTAAAGCCCATCCTTGCTCTCACGGTTTTATTACTCGTGATGGCGGCTTCGATCAGTATGGGACCCGCTGACATCGACTTTAGCGCCGTATGGAAAACACTGGCACTAAACTGTGGCCTCTCCCCCGATGTATCCGACATTAGTACCATACACCAGCGCATCATTTGGGAATTACGCCTCCCGCGCGTATTGCTTGCGGCATTGGTCGGCGCAGGTTTGGCGGTTACCGGGGCAATTTTGCAATCTTTAACCCTGAATTCACTTGCCGATCCTTATTTGCTTGGTGTATCCAGCGGTGCAGGGGTTGGCGCGGTCGTCGTCATCGTTGCAGGCTATCTATCTATTCCCTACCTATTACCACTCGGGGCATTTGTTGGTGCAATATTGTCTTTTATCGTGGTACTGCTACTTGCCGGACGACACGCAGGCGGCAATGCTTCCCCAATTATTCTTGCCGGTGTTGCCACCACCAATCTCTTTTCTGCGGTGACCTCGCTGCTACTCATGTGGTTTGCCAGCGCCAATGCCACTCGTGGTGTCTTGTTCTGGCTGCTCGGCTCATTGTCCGCTGCACGCTGGTACGAAGTCATCATCTGTGCTGCTGTACTTGCCGTTGCCTACATTATCTGTCGCTGGCAGGCAAATGCACTCGACAGCATGGCTTTTGGTAGTGACAGCGCCGCTGCACTCGGTATCAATATTGCCGCTGTCCGTGTCCTGCTCTATTTCGTCACCGCTGCTTTAACCGCAACACTCGTCGCTTTCAGTGGCGCTATCGGCTTCATCGGGCTGGTTATGCCGCACATGGCACGTTTCTTTGTCGGGCACAGCCATCATCGCTTATTGCCCGCCAGTGCCTACATTGGCGCACTGTTTACTGTTGCCGCCGACACCGTTGCGCGTACGGCTTTCGCGCCACAGGAAATGCCCGTTGGCGTGATCACCGCGCTGATTGGTGTTCCTGTCTTCATGGCTATCCTTTACCGACAATTCAGAAAATGATTCGTGCCGACAACCTGATCTGGAACATCAAAGCGCGTCGTATCATCGACGATGTCTCGCTGACCCTTACCAAAGGTGAAACTGTCGCCTTGCTCGGGCCCAACGGTAGTGGTAAATCTTCGCTGATTCGGCTGATTGCCGGGCTACGCCCAGCTGACAGTGGCAATATTACCCTTGATGATCGCCCACTTGACGAATACCCGCGCCGCCATATTGCACAGCATATAGCCGTACTCGAACAGGAAGCCAAAACGCCACTTTCCATGCGTGCCATTGACGTTGTCATGCTCGGACGCATTCCCTACTGGAAAAGCTGGCAGCAAGGCGGTGAAGCTGACCGCAACATTGCCCGACACGCCTTGCAACAGGTCGGCATGCAGCACCTTGCCGAACGAAACTGGTCCGATCTTTCCGGAGGTGAACGGCAACGCATCCAGCTTGCCAAAGCCCTTGCCCAGGAAACCGACTACCTGCTGCTTGATGAACCCACCAACCATCTCGACATCCATCACCAACTCGAATTTCTCAATCTGTTGCGTCAAACCGGAAAAGGTTGCCTCATCGCACTTCATGACCTCAACCTTGCGTCCATTTACAGTGACAGAACTATCCTTCTCACCAATGGCTGCATCAAAGCACAAGGCAATACCGTTGATGTGCTACAGTCAGAAACCATCGCTACCCACTACCGCCTGCGCTGTGAAGAAAGCAGCACCAGCCTTGACCATCACCCACGCTTTCATTTCCGCGAACGCGGCTAACAGAATGAAAAGTATATGTCTGATTATTAGGTTATGAGAATTAGCCACTAGATAATAACGATCAGACTAAAACGGTTTGAACTTATGATTCTCTCTTGCAGGTATATAGCAAAATAGTGGAGTACGGTTATAGTACAGAAAAATACCAACCACTCACGCTAATCCTCATTGTATCTGCTAGTTCTTATATCAAAGAGAGTATTTCGAGATGATTGAATAAGTGGACAGCCTTGGATGAGAACTGGTGGACACCGTTAATAAGAGTGGTTGGTCATGGAAATATGGATATGCACACATGCATCTGAATAGAAGGAATTTCCCCTAAATTCCACAACAAACAACCCAAACGCATTAAAACCTACATTTTTATGAATATGACTGCTTATTCTTACTGATGCAGTGAACCTATCCCCATTTAATCACCTAAGAGGTAATGAAGTAACACCAAAGGCTGAGATCTCAAAACTCTTGTCGGCCTCAATTCACCAAAAAAGATCATAAACTACCTACTAGAGGAGAGAATATTGAGCTGAACTACCAGAAGCATGGAAAAAGCATCGTAGAGAAGATAAAAGCAGATATCAAGCTTGAAGGCGAGACTGACTTATCGGACATCAACCAGTAATAGGCTGCTTTTTTGATTTTGGTCTATTTATTTTGTGCATTAAAAAAGCCCCTTAGCGTTAGCTAAGGGGCTGTGTAAAGCCCTGACGGTGACCTACTCTCACATGGGGAGACCCCACACTACCATCGGCGATACTGCGTTTCACTTCTGAGTTCGGCATGGGATCAGGTGGGACCACAGTTCTAT